>NZ_JBHZCY010000094.1:0-1886 GCF_042786665.1 Kitasatospora sp. NPDC059146
GCCCAAAATATAGGAAAGCCCAGGGGAAGCTCGCCGAAAATCGCAAAATCGAGTCACTCCCGTTGCCGCTTCGGTGATGCCAAAGCGGCAACGGAACTTCCAACCATCTCTGCGTAGGAAGTCGGCCAGACCGACTTCCTACGCAGGCGACGAGAAGGCCTTGAAATCTTGCACCGGGATTAACCATTCACTCCGGGTCGGCAGTCCCGCTCGACGCCTCGATGACCACCCACGCCGACAACAGGCAGGGCAGGTCTCCCGCAGCGCCAATGCCGAGCCACCCTGACCGCAGGAGGCCCGATTGATCACTTCTCGGGCCAGGAACCATTTGGCTGTCAGGCGTCCCAAGCATTCACGGTCGGCTCCGGCCACTCTGCGGCCGTCGCTGCGAGATCCGCCGGGAGCAGGGAGGCCAGCAAGGCCCTACCGTCAGCAACAGCCTTCAGCGCGGCTTCCTGAGCCTCGCCCTTGGTGTTGAACATGCCATCCCCCACGGTCTCATTGTGGGGCGGCTCGCCGACCTCGCCGACCCACTGCGACGCACCCGGCCACACCCGGACGTGGGTGAGCCGGGAAGGCTCCGGGAGCCCCGTGATACCTCGAGCCGCGGCTTCCTTGATCACGTCTTCGATCGTCATGCCTGTGCTCTCCTCATCTCGACCAGTGCGGCGTCCAGTCGTGCGGAGCGGACGGCGGCGGAAAGGTCGGTGGCTGTGCGGGCGTAGTGCTCGGCTTCTTCCCGGGCGCCCTGACGGTAGAGCACTGTGGCCAGTTGGGCGGTGTCGATCGCCTTCGAGCGGGCCCGGTTGGAGGTCTGGGAGTCCACGGCTCGGCGAAGCCGGGACACCAGATCGGAGACAGGCTTTCCCTTGACCGCCGCGAGCAGGTAGAGGGCGTGGCCGGTCTCGCCGTGCAGCTTGTGTTCGGTGAAGTACCACATCCAGCGAGGCTCGCTGCGGAGATCACTCACGCGGCTGTAGATCGACTCCGCGAGGGCGATCTGCCGCATCACCTCGGGTTCGTCGCCTTGGATGGCGTGCGCCTGGGCCTTGACCGCCGCGATCATCGCGAGCGCCGACAAGGGCACGTTGCCCATGGCCATGTCGGCCAGGGCGACAGCCTCTCCGGACTTACGCTCGGCAATCTCCTGGCGGGCGAGGCCGGTTGCGACATGACACAGGAGCCCATCGTCGCCGGCCTCCTGGGCCGCCTTGATGCCGAGCCCGAACGTGCTGCGTGCAGGTGAGCTCTGGCCCGCGTCGAACGCCGACCACGCTGCAAGGTCGGCGAGATTGGCGATCTGGCCGCACAGCCGGTCGCGGACACGCGGTCCCATCGACGACTTGGTGAGATCGACAGCGCTTCGCAGTTCACCGAAGGCCAGATGGCGAGTGGCAAGACCTCCGCTTCGCCGGTCCCACTCCTCCAGAGCGAAGGTCCGCTCTGCAATATCGTCAATGTCCTTCATCCCCAGAGAAGATGGAGACGGCAGCACATCGGGCAGGATCGAGGCCAGGGAGACGGCCAAGAAGTCACGGCGCTTCGACTCACTCACCTCCTCACGGTCCCGCCGGGTCCGCTTCGGGAACAGTCCCAGCTCTGCGTTCGTGGCCACGCCGAAGACACCGCGCAGGGCATCACGGACATCCCCGTCGGGCCAGCGGATCACGCCACGTTCTCATCGGCTGGCCCGTCTCTGCGGTGCCGTTGGTGAGGGCCGGACAGCCTAGTGAACTGCCTAGCTTCTGCCTACAGGATCGGCCTGCCCCTACCCGCGCCGCAGGCGTTTGATGGTTCCCAGCCGCCCGGGGTGACGGGCCGGTTACGCCCGTCGCCCCGCCACCCCGTCGCCCCGTCGCCCCTTACGCGAATTCCGGAGCGGGGGA
>NZ_JBHZCY010000094.1:1896-36667 GCF_042786665.1 Kitasatospora sp. NPDC059146
CCCGCGGCGCGCGGCCCGCTGCGGATCCGGCCCACGCGGCGACGACTCCTGCGCAGGAAGTCGGCGGGGTCGACTTCCGGTGCCTACCAGGTGGCGGCTTGGCTGCGGCAGTGGGTGAGGGCGGTTTTGATGCGGGGGTCGGGGGTGGGGGTGGTGGTGAGGAGTTCGCCGGCGGTGACGAGGGTGGTCCAGTACTGGGTGGGGTTGCCGGTGGTGGGGCGGGGGTGGGCGGCGGTGAGGGAGAGGTAGGCGGCGGTGAGGTTGCCGGTGGTGAACCAGCGGGCGAGGCCGTGTTGGTGGCCGGGGCGGATGCCGCCGAGGGCGTCGATGGCGGTGAGGAAGTGGTCGACGACGGCGAGTTCGGTGGCAGTGAGGTCCTTGGGGACGTCGAAGACGCCGAGGGCTTCGAGAAGTTCGCCGGTGTCGGCCTCGGTGCCGGGGCGGGGGTCGGCGAGGAGGGCGTCGTAGCACTCGTCGAGGCGGATGGTGGTCTCGGCGAGGGGGATGGCGAGGGCGAGGCAGACGGCGCGGGCGGCGGGGAGGGGTTCGCCGGTGCGGCGGGCCAGAAGGGCGTAGGTCTCGGCGGGGGTGTGGCCTCGGTCGAGGGCGTGCCGGGCGAGGGTGGGCAGCGGAGGCAGCATCGGGAGCGGGCTTTCAGAAGAGGGCGAAGGCGGGAGCAATGAGGGCCCAGACGAACTTGCCGACCCCGCCGGCCCGGGGGCAGCAACCCCAACGCTCGGCCAGCTCGTTGACGAGGAACAGCCCACGCCCGCACTCCTCCTCCAAGGAGGCGGAGCGGACGGAGGGCCGCCCGGATCCGGCGTCGTGGACTTCGAGGCGCAGAAGGTCGCCGCTGACGGCGAACCGGATCTCGATGAGGCGGTCGTCGGGGGCGTCGGCGTGCTGGACAGCATTGGCGAAGAGTTCGCCGAGGAGAAGTTCGGCGACATCGCAGTATCGGTCACCGGCGGGGAGCGCGCAGAGGTAGGCCCGGATCAAGTGCCGGGCCAGGGGCGTGGATTCGACGCAGGAGTCGAGACGGGCGGCGAATGTGCGGGGGCGGTGGGCAGTGAGCATGGGGTCCTCGAAAGGGAGAGGAAGCAGCTGAAAGGCTGCCGCATCTGTCACGCTCGAATCGTCGGGCACTCTGACAGGACGTCATACCGCGTTTTCGGGACGTTTAGGACGTCTGGCTGGTAGACCTTGAAACGTCCCCAACGTGGAAGGTCGGTCGGTGAACAGCCCGCTCCGTGACGCAATGGCCCGTGCCAACATGACCTCGTCCAGGCTCGCGCGTGTGTGCGGGGTCGATCCCAAGACCGTCGACCGGTGGCTCGCCAACCCCTCGCGCGAGCCCCATGCTCGACATCGCTCAGCCGCCAGTAAGGCCCTGGGTGAGGAGGAAGCCGTGCTCTGGCCATCCGTACAGCAACTCGTGAAGTCGGGGCCAGATCGGGAGCTGGTGCAGATGTACCCGTACCGGTCGGCAGCGCCGGCTTCGCTGTGGCGTCAGTTGATAAGGGGGGCAACTCGGGAGATGACGTTCGCCGGGTACACCAACTACTTCCTTTGGCTGGAGCACGCGAACTTCGGCGGCCTGCTACGGCAGAAGGCGGAGGCCGGCGTCCAGGTTCGCTTCATTCTTGGTGAGCCCGGACATCCGGTCACCCGTCAGCGGGAGCTGGAGGAGGGCGTGCCGCTGAGCCTTTCGACCCGGATCGAGGTCACCCTGTCCGAGCTGGCCAAGCTACGGGACACGCCGATCGAGGCGCGATACGAGACCGCACACGTCTCACTGAGCGTCTTCCGCTTCGACGACGACATGATCGTCACACCGCTGCTGCCGGGTAGGATCGGCCATGACGCTCCGATGATGCACCTCAGGCGGGCCCAGGACGACGGCGTATTCGATCGCTTCGCGGGCCACATCGAGGACTTGTGGGCGAAGGGGCGGGATGTATCGGTCCCGGCAGCAGAGGTGGTGGATCGTGCCCAGGCGTGATTACGAGGACGACCCGAACGCCCCCAAGGCGAACTCGCTGGTCCCGGCCGCTTCCGTCGTCGTGGTCGACGGCGCGGGCCGCGTTCTGCTCCAGCGCCGGACCGACAACGGGATGTGGGCCCTGCCCGGCGGCAAGATGGACATCGGTGAGTCGCTCGCCGGTTGCGGTGTCCGCGAGACGCGCGAGGAGACCGGCATCGATATCGAGATCACCGGGATCGTCGGCACCTACACCGACCCCGGCCACGTCTTCGCCTACGACGATGGCGAGGTCCGCCAGGAGTTCTCGATCTGCCTCCTCGGACGCCCGCTCGGTGGGGAGTTGCGGGTGTCCGATGAGTCCCACGAGGTGGCGTGGTTCACCCCGGAGGAGACGGACGGGCTGCCGATGGTGTCGAACATCCGCAAGCGGCTGGCCGACTGGCGCTCCGGGGAGATCCCCGTGGTGCGCTAGCCACCTTCGGCCATACCGCCGGATCGCTTCGGGTGCCGTCAGGCAGACCTCACCGTCGCCTGTCCCTCCCAACTGCGGATTCCCCCGAATGGTTGGCACTCCGTGTAGCGACTGTGCTACTTTCCGCATCATCAACAGAACATAGAAGACCCCGGCGGTGCTGGAACACCCCGGGGTCTGGCACCAGGAGCACACACTCCCCATGCAGATTCATCGTAGCGCCCACGCGCGCTGTTTCACCGTACTTCCGAACGGCCTCCTCCAGGACCGTCGCCTCAGCTACACCGCCCGGGGCCTCCTCTCCGACCTCCTCTCCCGCCCCGACGGCTGGCGCGAGGACGGACGGCACATGGCCGACAGCAGCCCGCAGGGGCGCGGCGCCGTCCGCAGGGCGCTCAACGAGCTCAAGGACGCCGGGTACTACCGGGTCGAGACGGTCCGGATGCCCGACGGCACGCTCCGTACCGATGTGCACGTGTACGACGCCCCGCAGCGACCGGCGTCACCGAGTGCCCGCTCCTCGGACTCCGGTGAGCCCGAGGCCGGTCCCCCTGACAGCCCTGTAGTAAAGGACCCGGGAGAAGTACCCACCCTCCCCGCCCAGTTGACGCGAGCGGACGAGCAGACCCGCAGGGCGGTGTCCGCACTCTTCCGCGCGATCCGGCCCGAGCCCCGGCTGCGCCTCGGCGAGGCCGAGGCGCAGCAACTGGCACCGCTCGTCGCCCAGTGGCTGGAACGCGGCAGCACGGCGGCCGAGTTGGCCCACGCCCTGCTTCCCGGCCTGCCCTCGCCGCTGCACTCCCCGGTGGCGATCCTGCGCGACCGCCTCCAACGCAAGCTGCCGCCCGCCCGTGCACCTCAGGCCATACCCGCGGAGTGCGCCAAGTGCCACGACCCGGTGCCCCGCCCCGGCATCTGCCGCCCGTGTGCGGGCCTCGGCGGCGCCAGGACCCTCACGATCGGCAGTGGCGCCGCAGCCACGCCCGGCGGCGCCGCCCGTGCCCGCGCGGCCCTGCGCGGGGGCGGGCTGGTCGCCACCGCGTGAACACGGTGCGTGTCCGCGGGACGGGGCTGCGGTTACTGCGCGACAAAGCCCGGCCCCGAAGAACTACGCTGTCCGCCGTGACAGAACGGCTGCCGCTCTTCCCGCTGAACACCGTGCTCTACCCGGGCCTGGTGCTGCCCCTGAACGTCTTCGAGGAGCGTTACCGCCGGCTCGTCGCCGATCTGCTCGAACAGCCCGAGGACGAGCCGCGCCGCTTCGGCGTGCTCGCCATCAAGGACGGCCGCGAGGTCGCCCCGGTACGGCCCGCCGAGGACGGCCCGGCCGGGCCGCTGGACGGCCTGGGCACCGCCACCGGGGACCCGCTGGAGGCGGTCTACCACATCGGCTGCGTCGCCGACGTCTCCTCCGTCCAGCCCCAGCCGGACGGCCGCTACGAGCTGCTGGTCACCGGCACCACCCGGTTCCGGCTCAGCTCGGTCGACGTCACCGGCCCGTACCTGACCGGTGAGATCGAGCCGGTGGAGGAGCTTCCCGGCGAGGGCTCCGGCGCCCTCGCCGCCGAGGTCGAGCGCGCCTTCCGGGTCTACCAGAAGCGCCTGGCCGGCGCCCGCGAGGCCAGCACCCACGGCCGCCAGGAGCTCCCCGACGACCCCCAGGTGCTCTCCTACCTGGTCGCCGCCGCCTCGGTGTTCGAGACCCCGGTCAAGCAGCAGCTGCTCGCCTGCCCCGACACCGCCCAGCGGCTGCGCACCGAACTCGACCTGCTGCGCCGCGAGAGCGCGGTGCTCAGCTGGCTGCCCTCGCTGCCCGCGGTCGACCTCACCCGCCAGTCGTTCAGCCCCAACTGACCCCAGCGAGACCGACCCCACCTAGACCGACCCTGACGAAACCCCACCGACCCGAGGCACCCGCGCATGGCCAAGAAGCCGAAGAAGGGCGGCCAGGGCACGCCCGCGACCGTCGCTCTGGAGACCGCCGCCGTCCCCTACACCGTCCACGCCTACGCGCACGACCCGGCCGCCGCCTCCTACGGCGGCGAGGCCGCCGAGGCCCTGGGCGTGGCCGCCGAGCGGGTCTTCAAGACCCTGGTCGCCGACGTGGACGGCACCCTCACCGTCGGCGTCGTCCCGGTCGCCGGCCAGCTCGACCTCAAGGCCCTGGCCACGGCCGTCGGCGGCAAGCGCGCCGCGATGGCCGACCCGGCCGCCGCCGAACGCAGCAGCGGCTACGTCCTCGGCGGCATCTCCCCGCTCGGCCAGCGCCGCCCGCTGCGCACCGTGGTCGACGCCAGCGCCCTCACCCACCCCACCGTCTACGTGTCGGCGGGCCGCCGGGGCCTCGAAGTGGAACTGGCCCCCGCCGACCTGATCGCCCTCACCCGCGCCGCCACCGCCCCGATCGCCCGCTGAACGAACAGGATCCCCGCACCCCCAAAGGGGGTACGGGGATTCTTCACGGGGCGGAGGGCCCTGGCCTGTACCCGGCCGTCGCCCCTCCGCCCCGCTCAAGCACTCAGCCCTGCCGCCGCTCCTCCGGCGCCGGAGCGGCATCCACCGGAGCCGTCTCCGCCGGAGCGACCTGCCCGGCGTCCACCGGCGTCTCCGCAGGAGGCCCCGCAGGGTCCCCGTACGACCCCGCCGGCACCCCCCAGTACGGCGGCGGGTCCTCCTCCCGCTTCCCGAACGCCGCCGACAGCGCCAGCAGCACCACCATCGCCGCCATCGGCCACACCAGCAGCGCGCCCAGCGCCCCCAGGTCGATGCTCGCGTCGAAGTGCCCGCCGTTGCCGACCCGCCGGGCCTCGCCGATCAGGTTGTCGCTCGGCCCGAGCCAGCGGCCGAGCTTCCAGGCCCCGTACGAGCCGAGCAGTCCGCCGATCGCCAGCCCCAGCGCGACGGCGATCCCGCCGCCGCGCTTGCGGGTCACCAGGAAGGCGCCGAGCGCGGTGAGGATGCCGGCGCCCAGCCCGATCAGCACGAACACCGCGTCGGCACCGGCCCGCTGCTCGCCCTCGGGGTCCACGTAGAGGATCCGGTCGCCGTCCACGACCAGCGGCACCTTGGGCGCCAGCCAGGCCCACAGCCCGGCCATCGCCAGTCCGGCCAGCAGGCACACCAGCACCACCCCGGCGCCGATCCGCAGCTCGTCCGGCACCCGGTGCACGCCCGCGGGCGGCACGGCGGGCAGGCCGGCGGGCGGCTCCTGGTCGGAGACCGGCGGCGGTGCGAACGGGTCGGGTACGGCTCCCGGCTCGGCCGGCACGTCGGCGCGGGCGGGTTCCGGAGGTGTGTTCGGTACGGTCACGGGTCCCATCGTTTCACGACGTCCGTCCGAACGGCCGCACCGCCCACCACACCGCCCACCGCACCACCCACCCGGCAAGATCCGGAAGGCGCGCCCTACCGCGCGACGGCCCGCCGGTACGCCCAGGTGGCCAGGGCCAGCGACACCACGCCCACCCCCGCGCAGACCCCGAGGTCGGCGAGCACCATCCCCCAGTCCGGGTCCGGCGCGAAGGTCCGCGCGAACGCCTCCACCCCGTACGTCGACGGCAGCAGGTCGCGCAGCCACAGCACCGGCTGCGGCAGGTGGTCGACCGGCAGCACGCCGAGCAGCAGCGCCGCCGACATGCCGAGCTGCCCCAGCATCGTCGCGATCTCCTGCCGCGGCGCCAGCAGCCCGCAGGCCGCGCCCAGCCCGGACAGCGCGGCCCCGGCGAGCGGTACCACGGCGAGCAGCACCCACAGCTGTCCGAGCGGCAGCCCGAACATCACCGCGCCGATGCCCGCCGTGACGAGCGTGCCGGGCAGCGTGAACGAGGCGTACGCGGCGGCCGCGCCGAGCACCACCGAGGCGGCCGGGACGGGCAGCGTCGCGTAGTGGTCGAGGCCGCCGGTGGCGCGGAGCTTCCCGAAGTACTGGGCCAGCAGGTTGAGCGCGACGAACGCCACCACCAGCACGCTCGACCCGGCGACCACCGACCGCGCCGCCGAGGTCTGCCCGCCGTCCACGACGCCCCGCATCATCACCAGGATGCCGACGGACTGGAAGGTGGCCACGAACAGCAGCGGGATCCGCGCGACCTTCGCCCGGGTGAGCTGCGCCCGGTACACCGCGGCGAGGGCGGGCAGCAGCCGGGCGGCGGGGGCGAGCGGGGCGGCGCCGGCCGTGGACCGGCCGGTCTGCGGGGGCACCGAGAGCAGCGTCACTTGGCCAGTCCTCCGTGGCGGCCGCCCAGCTTGAGGTAGGCGTCCTCAAGGCTCGGGGTGGCGAGGGTGAAGTCGTCGAGGGCGGCGAAGGCCGGGCCGGTGGTGACGGCGGCGACCAGTTCGCGGGCCTGCTCGGGGGTGGTGCGGACGGTCCAGCGGCGTCCGGTGCGTTCGGCGCGCGCGGCCAGTTCGGCGACGGCGGGGACGCCGATCGGCGCCTCGTCCCGCCAGACCAGGTCGAGCCGGACGTCGCCGTCCACCAGGGCCTTGAGTCCGCCGGGCGTGTCGCAGGCGATCACCCGGCCCTCGTCGATCACGGCGACCCGGTCGAGCACGGTCTCCGCCTCGATCACGTTGTGGGTGACCAGCAGCACCGTCGTCCCGTGCTCGGCCCGCCGCCGGTCGACGGCCGACCAGACGGCCCGCCGGGCGACCGGGTCCATGCCGGTGGTGGGTTCGTCCAGGACGAGCAGCGGCCGCTCCCCCACCAGGGTGGCCGCGAAGCAGGCGAGCCGCCGCTGCCCGCCGGACAGCTTGGCCAGCGGCCGGGCGGCGATCGGCTCCAGCCCGAGTTCGGTGAGGACGTCCGCGGCCGCGCCGCGGGCCGCCGCGCGCGAGAGCCCGCGCAGCCGTCCGGTGGTCTCGGCGGCCAGCGCGACGGTCAGCTCGTCCAGCGCGGTGGATTCCTGCCCGAGGTAGCCGAGCAGCCGGGCGGCCCGCTCCGGGTGCCGCACGATGTCGTGCCCGAGCAGTTCGACGGTGCCGGAGTCCGGCCGCAGCAGGCCGGTGAGCTGGCGGACGAGGGTGGACTTCCCGGCGCCGTTGGGGCCGAGCAGCCCGAAGACTTCGCCCGCGCGGACGGTCAGGCTGATCCCGTCGTTGGCCCGGATCTCGGTGGCGGCGGCGCCACGTCCGGTGCGGTAGGTCCGGACCAGTTCGCGTACGGCGACGCACGGCGCGGGGGTGTCCTGGGGTGCTCGCCCGGCCGTCTCTTCCACGACCGGAGACTTTACGCGCTCACACGGGCGAACCGGACAACGGGGGCCGATCGCCGAGGCCCGATCGCCGGGGGAAGCCAGGCGGAAGCCGGGGGAAGCCGGAGCCCGCCGGGGCGCGTCAGTCGTCCACCACCATCGACCCGCCCGGGACCCGGACCGCCAGTTCCTTCCAGAACCCCGCCCGGATGGCGTAGCGGTCGTGCTCGTCGATCTGGTCGTCCTTGTGGGCGAGCAGTCCGAAGCGGGCCGCGTAGCGCAGCAGCTCGCCGTCGACCCGGTGCGGGATGCGCGGGTAGTCGGGCCAGAGCAGGGTGAGCCGTTCGAGGTCGCCGAGGCGGTCGCTCCAGCGGCGGGCGAAGACCTGCCCGACCTCGTGGGCGTCGCCGCCGATGGTGGTGATGTCCTCCTCGCGGTCGGCCCAGCGCTGTTCGGCGGTGGTGAGCTGGGCCAGCGTGGGCAGGCCGTCCCCGGCGGTGACGGAGGGCTCGGGGGCGGGCCGGTCGACCCAGCCCCGGTCGGAGGACCACCGCAGCACCGGTCCGCCGGCCACCTGCCCGTTGGTGGCCTGCCCGGCCGCGGCGTGTCCGTTGGCATGCCCGTTGACGTGCCCGTTCGCCGCCGCGGTGATCGGGGTGACGGCCGAGACCCGCCCGGCGAGGTCCTTCGGGGTGGGCACCACCCGCAGGGCGGCGGCCGGCTGGGGCCGCCCGTTGACGGCGGGCTCCTCGGGCACCGCCTCGGCGGCGGCCGGCCGCACGCCGGGGGGCACCACGCTGGGCAGCGGGGCCGGCGGGGCGGCGAGGATCTTGGCGATCTCCTGCCGGGCGCCACCCGTCCCGGGCGCCGGGAAGACGGTGGAGTGGTCGCGCAGCGAGAAGGACCCCTCGATCCACTCGCGGTCCAGGACCCGCCGCTCGTCGGCCTCGCCGACCAGGTCCTCGGACTGGTTGAAGTCCCCGTCGGCGGCCTGCAACGCCCACAGGTGCACGGCCACGCCGTGCTCCTTGGCGGTCATCATGCCGGGCAGCAGGTCCCCGTCGCCGGTGATCAGGACGACGTCCGCGCAGGCCCGGTTGCGGGCGAGTTCGGAGAGCTCGGCGTGCATCGCGGCGTCGACGCCCTTCTGCACCCAGCGCCCCTCGGCCCGGGTGAGGGCGCCCAGCCGCACGGTGACCCGGGGCAGCACCCGCAGCCGCCGGTGCTCGGGCATCGGGCGGCGGTCGGGGGCCGCGTCGAACCAGTAGATCCGCAGCAGCGGCAGCCCGGTCTCGGCCTCGGCGCGTTCGCGCAGGGCGCTGATCAGCGCGGTGTGGTCGACGGTGACCTTGGAGCGGGAGGGGTCTCCGGCGAGCAGGCTGGCGGCGGCGCCCAACAGGTATCCGGCATCCACCAGGACGACACAGCGGTCCATCCGCGCACCTCTTTCCGCTCGCCCTCGATGGTCGGTCTGGGTGGGCGGTCCGCCCGTCGACCCGGCGTGCGGGGTGAGGGGCCCCCTGACCGCCCGATCGTTGGGTCACCTTTTCCCCATGGTTCGGGGCCCGAACCTCGGCGGATGTCCCGGTCACGCAACAGCCGCCCCAATGAGTCGCAAAGAAACACGAAGGCGGGCCCCGTTCAACGACGGGGCCCGCCAAACGTCACGCGGGGTTGACCCGGGTCAGCCCTTGAGCTCGGCGGCGACCAGCTCGGCGAGCTGGACGGCGTTGAGCGCCGCGCCCTTGCGCAGGTTGTCGTTGGAGACGAACAGCGACAGGCCGTGCTCCACCGTCTCGTCGGCCCGGATCCGGCCCACGTAGCTCGGGTCCTGGCCGGCGGCCTGGAGCGGGGTGGGGATCTCGGACAGCTCGACGCCGGGGGCGGCGGCGAGCAGCTCGGCGGCGCGCTCGGGGCTGATCGGGCGCTCGAAGCGGGCGTTGATCTGCAGCGAGTGGCCGGAGAAGACCGGGACGCGCACGCAGGTGCCGGCGACCTTGAGCCCGGGGATGCCGAGGATCTTGCGGCTCTCGTGGCGGAGCTTCTGCTCCTCGTCGGTCTCGTTGGAGCCGTCCTCGACGATGGAGCCGGCCAGCGGCACCACGTTGAAGGCGATCGGCCGCCGGTAGACCTTGGGCTCGGGGAACTCGACGGCGGAGCCGTCGTGGGCGAGCGCGGAGGCGCCGTCCACGACCTTGGCGGCCTGGTCCTGGAGCTCGGCGACACCGGCGACGCCGCTGCCGGAGACGGCCTGGTAGGTGGAGACGACCAGGGCGGCGAGCCCCGCCTCCTCGTGCAGCGGGCGCAGCACGGGCATGGCGGCCATGGTGGTGCAGTTGGGGTTGGCGATGATCCCCTTGGGGCGGTCGGCGATGGCCTCCGGGTTGACCTCGGAGACGACCAGCGGGACCTCGGGGTCACGGCGCCAGGCGGAGGAGTTGTCGATGACGACGGCTCCGGAGGCGGCGACCTTGGGGGCCAGGGCCTTGGAGGTGGAGCCGCCGGCCGAGAAGATCACGATGTCCAGGCCGGTGTAGTCGGCCGTGGCAGCGTCCTCGACGGTGACCTCGGTGCCCTGCCAGGGCAGCGTGCGCCCGGCCGAACGGGCCGAGGCGAACAGCCGCAGCTGCTCCACCGGGCCCAGTCCGCCTTCACGACCAGCCCGCTCGGCCAGGATCTCGCGGACCACGCTGCCGACCTGGCCGGTGGCACCGACAATGCCGATCTTCATTCCGACTACTCCTCTGAATGGTGCTGTCTACAGCCGCACTCTGCCCATCATGCCTTGTCACGCGGGTGGGGCGACCTGGTATTCCACGGTGTGAGAGGGGCTCCGGACAGCCCTCAGTGGTCCAGACCATTGGCGAGGGCCAGCGCGGCCGCGACCTCCGCCTCCCCGGCCGGCAGCAGCGGCAGCCGCACGTCCGGGGTCGGGATCCGCCCCTGGGCGTGCAGCACGCCCTTGGTCACCGTCGGGTTCGGCGCCGTGAAGGCGGACAGCGCCAGCCCGGTCAGCCGGTGCCCCAGCTCCCGGGCCCGCTCGACGTCCCCGGCCCGCCAGGCCTCGTACAGCTCGACGAAGCGGGCGGTCGCCAGGTGCGCGGAGGCGAGGATGCCGCCGGCCGCGCCCAGCGCCAGCATCGGCGACAGGAAGGCGTCCTCCCCGGTGAGGAAGGCGAATCCGGCGGGGGCCTCGGCGAGCAGTTCGGCCGCCGTCTGGTCCAGCCCGCCGGTCGCGTACTTGACGCCCACCACGCCCTCGATCGCGGCCAGTTCGCGCAGCGCGGCGGTGGAGAGCTGCTGCCCGGTGCGGTACGGGATGTGGTAGACGACCAGCGGCAGCGGGCTGCCCGCGGCCAGGGCCCGGAAGTGCGCGACCGTCCCGGCCTCGCCGGCCCGGACGAAGGCGGGCGTGGTGACCAGCGCCGCCGCCCCCGGCACCCGCGCGCCGAGCACGGCCAGCGCCTCGCCGACGGCCCGGGTGTCGCCGCCGGAGGCACCGACGGTCAGCTGGGCCCCGCGCGCGGCGCAGGCGGCCGCGGCGACGTCGACCACCGCGTCCCGCTCCTCGGCGGTGAGCGCGGCGGGCTCGCCGGTGGTGCCGAGCGCGACCAGGCCGGCCGCCCCGGCGTCCAGGACCTCGTGCGCGAGCTTCTCCAGCGCGTCGAGGGCGACGGAGCCGTCGGCGGCGAAGGGGGTGATCAGGGGGACGTGGATGCCCTTGAGTTCCATACCGACGATCCTGCGGTCCGGTGATCGCCCGGGTCCAGTTCACATTTCCGACGCTTCTCGTAAGCTGGGCCGATGCTCGATGTCCGACGTCTGCGCCTGCTGCGCGAACTCGCCCACCTCGGCACCATCGCGGCCGTCGCCGAGGCCCTGTCGTTCAGCGCCTCGGCGGTGTCCCAGCAGCTGTCCGTCCTGGAGAAGGAGGCCGGCGTCCCGCTGCTGGAGCGCACCGGGCGGCGGGTCACCCTCACCCCGGCCGGGCGGGGCCTGGTCCGCCACGCCGAGTCCGTACTCGCCCTGCTGGAACAGGCGGACGCCGAACTCGCCCACGCCAAAAGGGGGTTGGCCGGTCCGCTGCGGATCGGCACCTACCCCTCGGCGGCCCGCGCGATCATCCCGGCGGTGCTCGCCGGGCTGGCCTCCTGGCACCCGGGGCTGGAGCCGATGGTCACCGAGGTGGACCCGGCGGCCGTCGGCGCGGCGCTGCGCGCGGGCGAGCTGGACGTGGCGCTGGTGCACGAGTACGACCTCGTCCCGGCCGACCCGGAACCGGGCCTGGCCGTGACCCGCCCGGTCTTCACCGAGCCGATGTACCTGGCCGCCCGCGCCCCGGCGGTGCTCGCCGAGCAGCGCGGCGCGCCGTGGATCACCTCCCCGCCGGGCACGCTCTGCCACACCATGGCCGTCCGTGCCTGCGAGGCGGCGGGCTTCGCGCCCCGGATCCGGCACCAGATCGACGACTTCACCACGGTGCTCTCACTCGTCGCCGCGGGCCAGGGGGTGGCGCTGGTCCCCCACCTGGGCACCGCCCAGCCCCCGCCCGGCGTGGTCCTCACCCGGCTGCCGATGTACCGCCGCACCCGCGCCGCCTTCCGGGCCGGCGCGGGCTCCCACCCGGCGATCTCGGCCTTCGTCTCGGCGCTCCACACGGCCGTCCCGCCGGGGCTGGGCAGCGGGGGCTGACGAACGCCCCGCCACCCTTCCCCCGGTCAGACCACCAGGCAGCTCGGCCCGAGCAGCTGCTTCAAGTCCCCGAACAGCGCCGGGTCGGACTTCACCCGGTGCCGGTCCAGCCGCAGCACCGTGGTCTTGGTGCGCCCCTCCAGCCGCACCCGCACCTCGGTCGTGCCCTTGTGGTGGGTCAGCACCTCGCTGAGCCGGGCGACCAGCGGCGGGGTGACCTTCCCGGACGGGATGTTGATGACGATCGGCGCCTCGGCGTGGGCGTTGGAGAGGTCCGGGGCGGACAGCTCCATGCCCATCAGCCGCGGCACGTCCTCCCGCTTGTCCAGCTTGCCGCGCACGAACACCACGGCGTCCTCGACGAGTTGGGAGGAGACCAGCTGGTAGCTCGCCGGGAAGAACATGCAGTCGATCGAGCCCGCCAGGTCCTCGACGGTGGCGATCGCCCAGGCGTTGCCCTGCTTGGTCATCTTCCGCTGGAGGCCCGAGATGATGCCGCCGATGGTGACGATCGTCCCGTCCGGGCGCTCCGCGAGGTCCGCGACCGCGCAGTCCGCCTTGTCGGCGAGCACGTGCTCGATGCCGTGCAGCGGGTGCGAGGAGACGTACAGGCCGAGCATCTCCCGCTCCTGGGTGAGCAGGAAGGACTTCTCCCACTCCTCCTCGGAGAACACGACGTCCAGTCCGAAGCTCGGCTCGTCCGAGGCGGTGTCGCCGCCGAAGAGGTCGAACTGCCCCTCGGCCTCCTTGCGCTTCACCCCGACGACGTTGTCGATCATCGGCTCGAACTGCGCGCTCAGGCCCTTGCGGGTGTGCCCGAGCGAGTCGAAGGAGCCGGCCTTGATCAGCGATTCGACGGTCCGCTTGTTGCAGACCACCGACTCCACCTTCTCCAGGAAGTCCGGGAAGGAGGCGAACTTCCCCTTCGCCTTCCGGGTGCGGATCATCGACTCGACCACCGGCCCGCCGACGTTGCGGATCGCGGTCAGGCCGAACCGGACGGTCTCGCTGCCGTGCGGCGTGAAGTCCGAGTCCGACTCGTTGACGTCCGGCGGCAGCACCTGGATGCCCATCTTGCGGCACTCGTTGAGGTAGACCGCCGACTTGTCCTTGTCGTCCTTGACGGAGGTGAGCAGCCCGGACATGTACTCGGCCGGGTAGTTGGCCTTGAGGTACGCCGTCCAGTACGAGACCAGCCCGTACCCGGCGGTGTGCGCTTTGTTGAACGCGTAGCCGGAGAAGGGGACGAGGACGTCCCACACCGCCTGGATGGCCGCGTCGGAGTAGCCGCGCTCGCGGCAGCCCTTCTGGAAGGGGACGAACTCCGCCTCCAGGATCTCCTTCTTCTTCTTGCCCATCGCACGGCGCAGCAGGTCGGCCTGGCCGAGCGAGTAGCCGGCCAGGATCTGCGCGGCCTTCTGCACCTGCTCCTGGTAGACGATCAGGCCGTAGGTGGGCCGGAGCACCTCCTCCAGGGGCTCCTCCAGCTCCGGGTGGATCGGGGTGATCTCCTGCTGCCCGTTCTTGCGCAGCGCGTAGTTGGTGTGGGAGTTGACGCCCATCGGGCCCGGCCGGTACAGCGCGAGGACGGCGGAGATGTCCTCGAAGTTGTCGGGCTTCATCAGGCGCAGCAGCGAGCGCATCGGGCCGCCGTCGAGCTGGAAGACGCCGAGGGTGTCGCCGCGGGAGAGCAGTTCGTAGGTCGGCTTGTCGTCGAGGGGCAGATCAAGCAGGTTGATCTTGACGCCCTTGTTCTTCTCGATCGCCTTGACGGCGTCGTCCATGATCGTCAGGTTGCGCAGGCCGAGGAAGTCCATCTTGAGGAGGCCGAGGCCCTCGCAAGTGGGGTAGTCGAACTGCGTGATGGTGACGCCGTCGGTGTGCCGGGTCCAGACCGGGATGTGGTCGGTCAGCGGCTCCGCGGACATGATGACGCCGGCCGCGTGCACGCCGGGCTGGCGGATCAGGCCCTCGATGCCGCGCGCGGTGTCGATGACCTTCCGGACGTCTGGGTCGTTCTCGTACAGCCCGCGGATCTCGCCCGCCTCGCCGTAGCGGGGGTGGCTGCTGTCCGTGATGCCGGAGAGCGGGATGCCCTTGCCCATGACGTCCGGCGGCATCGCCTTGGTGATCCGGTCGCCCATCGCGTACGGGTAGCCGAGGACCCGGGAGGAGTCCTTGATGGCGGCCTTCGCCTTGATGGTGCCGTACGTGACGATCATGGCGACCTTGTCGGCCCCCCATTTCTCCGTCACGTACCGGATCACGTCACCGCGCCGGCGCTCGTCGAAGTCGATGTCGACGTCGGGCATGGAGATGCGCTCGGGGTTGAGGAAGCGCTCGAAGATCAGGCCGTGCGGGATCGGGTCGAGGTCGGTGATGCCCATCGCGTAGGCGACCAGCGAACCGGCCGCCGAACCGCGGCCCGGGCCCACCGCGATGCCCTGGCCCTTGGCCCACATGATGAAGTCGGCGACCACGAGGAAGTACGCCGGGAACCCCATCTGGATGATGGTGTCCATCTCGTACTCGGCGAGCTTCTTGTGCTCCTCGTCGTACCCGTTCGGGAAGCGCCAGTCCATGCCCTCCCAGACCTGGGACTTGAAGAAGTCCGCCTCGGACTCGAAGCCCTCCGGGATCGGGAACCGGGGCATCAGGTTCCGGAACTTGAACATGCCCTCGGTGTCGACCCGGGAGGCGACCAGCAGCTGGCTGTTGCGGCAGCCCTCCTGCCAGGCGTCCGAGGAGTCCAGCGCGTACATCTCGGCGGCGGACTTGATGTAGTAGCCGGTGCCGTCGAAGCGGAAGCGGTCCGGGTCCGAGAGGTTCTTGCCGGTCTGCACGCAGAGCAGCAGGTCGTGGGCGCCGGCGTCGGCCTCGGTGGTGTAGTGCGAGTCGTTGGTGACCACCGGCGGGATGTTCAGCTTCTTGCTGATCTCCAGCAGCCCGTCGCGGACCCGCTTCTCGATGTCCAGGCCGTGGTCCATCAGCTCCAGGAAGTAGTTCTCCTTGCCGAAGATGTCCTGGTAGTCGGCCGCGGACTTCACCGCCTCGTCGAACTGGCCCAGCCGCAGCCGGGTCTGCACCTCGCCGGAAGGGCAGCCGGTGGTGGCCATCAGGCCGCCGGACAGCTCGGAGATCAGCTCCTTGTCCATCCGCGGCCACTTCACCAGCCAGCCCTCGGAGTAGGAGCGCGAGGTCAGCTTGAAGAGGTTGTGCAGGCCCTCCTTGTTCCGGGCCCAGATGGTCTTGTGGGTGTACGCGCCGGACGCGGAGACGTCGTCCCGCTTCTGGTGCGGCTGGCCCCACAGGATGCGCTTGGTGTTGGAGCGGGACTCGGGGGCGACGTACGCCTCGATGCCGATCACCGGCGTGATCCCGGCCTCGGTCGCCTGCCGGTGGAACTCGGCGGCGCCGTACATGTTGCCGTGGTCGGTCATCGCGACATGGGACTGCCCCAGCCGCTCGACCTCCTTGAACATCTGCTTCAACCGGGCGGCACCGTCCAGCATCGAGTACTCGGTGTGGACGTGCAGATGCGCGAACGGCTGATCGCTCAAGGCGGGGCCTCCGGAGGCTCTGGTGCTGATCTGGCGGGCCGGCGAACGCGCAGGTCACAGGGGGAGAAAGCCCTGGAAATGGAGGTGGCCCGGAACGCCTCTCGGGGTCCGGACCGTCACTCACGCGTTCACGCGTCCACTCTAGCCCGCCCGGCCCTCCGCGAGACGTCGCCCCGCGGCCGCCCGGACCTCCCCCTCCTCCATCGGATCGTCGCGCAGGTAGCGCAACCGGGCTCCCACCTCGGGCCGTTCCGGAGCGTGGGCGATCCCCGACAGCCGGGCACCGGATTCGCAGTCCCAGAGCGACTCGGTGAACGCCTCGTCCATCCCCGCCGACCCCAGCGCCGCCAGGGCTTCCAGGTACGCGGCCCGCTCGTACGAGTGCGGGGTGTACAGCCAGAACCGCCGCAGCAACGACACTGCCCCGCCCGCCCCCGGCCCGAACCTCGCCAGCCCGCGCGCCAGACCATCCGGCCCGCACCAGACCCCGTCCACCCAGTGCCGCTCCAGCTCGGCGAGCAGGAGCGGCACATCGCCCTCGTCGCCGTGGGCGGCCAGCACCTCCGTCCCCAGTCCGGCGAGCCACTCCCGGTCCGAGGCCGCCCACTCCCGGGCGGCCGGCACGGCCCGCTCGGCCAGCGGCTCCAGCGCCCGGTGCAGGTACGGCAGCTGCCGGGTGCCGTCGGCGGCGCCCAGCCCGGGCACCAGCTCGATCAGCGCGGGTTCCGGCGGGCGGCGCGACAGCGCGCGGAGCGCGGTCACCTTGACGCCCTCGCTCACCGCCGGGTCGCGCAGCTGGTCCAGCAGGCTCGCGCTGTCCCGGTCGGGGCAGGGGTCCGGCGGCCGCTGCCGAGGCCGCGGAGCCGGGCCCTCCTCCTCCGGGACGTACCCCGGCAGCGCCGCCCGGGCCTGCTCGGAGCCGCCGAGCACCAGCAGCTCCAGCACGCCGGTCGCCCGGTCCCGGGTCTCCTCGTCCCCAGCGGCCAGCAGCTCGACCACCGGGCCGAGCGGCAGCTCCAGGTCCCGGATCAGCCGCGCCAGGTACAGGTCCCGGTCGTCGGCCCCCGCGTCCCAGCGCCACTCCCAGCGGACGCAGCCGTACACCAGCTCGGCGGCGGCCGCCGGGTCCTCCGCCGCCATCCGCGCCCCCAGGCCCCGGCCGCGCTGCAACAACCCCGGCAACGTCCCCGCCGGCGCGTACTCGTATCTCCGCTCTGCCACGAACCCATCGTCCCGCAGGCCGCCGTCACCGCGCCCCGCCGCCCCCGCTCCCGCAGGGCCGGCGTGAACGGACCCGCACCCGGCGCCCGTTGAAACGGACACGGGGACGGCTTTCCCACCGGAGCGGGCGCAACGTTTCGACCCTCCCACCGCATCAGAGTGGTGGGAGGGTCACGGGGAGGGAAAGGTCGCGCCCGCCGGGTGCATTGATTCGAGTACGCAGCAAATAATTCCCCCACATTCATGGAGTTCGTACACGATCCCCTCCCCCTGAGCCCCACTCCCCATCTGTTGCAAGGCCGTGACAGTCCCGGCCGAAAATTCGTTCGCCCAGCGAGGAACGACGGTTAGCATTCCGGAATGGAATCGAAACTCCCGCCGATACGAAATTCCGCCGACAGCGACGACGCCCGGCCGGCCCGCAGGTCGCCGGTCCGGCTGGCCCGTCTCGGTGCGACCTTCGTGGGTGTGAGCGTCGTGTCCGGCGTGCTGCTGGCGGGCCTGGTGCTGCCGGTCGCCGGGGGCCTCGGACTGACCGCGAAGAGCACCGCGGAAGGCTTCGACGACATTTCCGACGACTTCAAGACCCCGCCGCTCACCCAGGCCACCCAGGTCTTCGACGCCAAGGGCGGCCTGATCGCCAAGGTCTACGAGCGCGACCGCACCGTCCTGCCCGCCGACCAGATGTCGCCGTACATGCGGCACGCCCAGGTGGACATCGAGGACGCCCGCTTCTACGAGCACGGCGCCGTCGACCTCAAGGGCGTCCTGCGCGCGCTCGGCAAGAACGCGGAGAAGGGCACCGCCGCCGAGGGCGCCTCCACCCTCACCCAGCAGTACGTGAAGAACGTCAACGTGGAGAACGCCGGCGACGACAAGGACGCCGTCAAGGAGGCGCAGCGCAAGACCCTGGGCCGCAAGATCCAGGAACTCAAGATCGCGATCAAGCTGGACGAGGAACTGCCGAAGGACCAGATCCTCACCAACTACCTCAACATCACCTTCTACGGGAACGGCGCCTACGGCGTGGAGGCCGCCTCCCAGCGCTACTTCAGCAAGAGCAACAAGGACCTGACCGTCGCCGAGGCCGCCACCCTCGCCGGCCTGGTGCAGAACCCCTCCCAGTACGACCCGAAGCTGCACCCGGTGGCCGCGCAGAAGCGCCGGGACACCGTGATCGACAAGATGCTGGAGAACAAGCACATCACCGCCGACCAGGCGAAGGAGGCGAAGGCGGCCCCGCTGGGCCTCAAGTACAAGGACCCGCAGAACGGCTGCATCACCGCCAAGGCCGGCATGGGCTTCTTCTGCGACTACGTGCGCCACGTGGTCAAGCAGGACCCGGCCTTCGGCAAGAGCGCCGAGGAGCGGAAGAAGTTCTGGGACAAGGGCGGCCTGAACATCTACACCACGCTGGACCCGGACAAGCAGGCCGCCGCCCAGAACGCGGTGAGCAGCAACGTGAAGGTCACCGACACCGTCTCCGCCGCCGCCACCATGGTCGAGCCCGGGACGGGCAAGATCGTGGCGATGGCTCAGACCCGCCCGTACGGCCTGGTGACGGAGAAGAACCAGACCGTCGTCAACCTCAACGTCGACTTCGCGATGGGCGGCGGCAACGGCTTCCAGCCCGGCTCCACGTTCAAGCCGATCGTCGCGGCCGCGGCCCTGGAGGCGGGCCTGCCGCCGACCCAGGAGTACTCGGCGCCGAACAAGCTCGAATACCCGACGATGAAGACCTGCGAGGGGACGTGGCGCAACGACGGCCGTCCCAAGACGGTGGTGCCCAACGAGTCCGCGAACGAGAAGGGCCCGTACCAGCTCAAGATGGCGATGGCCCTCTCGGTCAACACCTACTTCGTGCAGATGGAGCAGGACATCGGCCTCTGCGCGGTCAAGCAGATGGCCAACAAGTTCGGCATCACCGCCAAGGCCAGCGGCAAGCCGCTGGAGGAGGTCCCGGCGATGGCCCTGGGCGTCGAGGAGATGAGCCCGCTGACCATGGCGAACGTCTACGCGACCTTCGCCGCCCAGGGCACCCACTGCGACCCGGTCGCCATCACCAGGATCACCACGGTGGAGGGCAAGGACGTCCCCGCCCCGCCCGGCCACTGCGAGAAGGTGTTCTCCGACTCGACGGCCCGGGCGATGAACACCGTCCTGAACGGGGTGACCGAGAACAAGGGCACCGGCGCCGCGCTCAACCTGAAGGACGGCCGGCAGATCGCGGGAAAGACGGGCACCTCGGACCACAAGAAGGCCGCCTGGTTCAACGGCTACACCCCGCAGTTGGCCACCGCGGTCTGGCTGGGCGGCCCGGCCGGCGGCGTCGAGATGCGCAACATCACCATCAACGGCGACTACCACACCGAGGTGTTCGGCGCCGACGGCCCGGGCCCGATCTGGCGGGACGCCATGAACGACGCCCTGCGCGGCACCCCCAAGCAGTCCCTCCCGATGGCCGACATCCCCGACCCGGCCCCGCCGAAGCCCGACCCGAGCAGCTCCGGGACGGGCACGACCCCGCCGTCCGGCCCCGCGTCCGGCTCCCGGACCGGCGCCCCCTCCGACGACGACTGACCACTCACCGCGCCCCCCACCCCGGCGGCCCCTCGCACCCCGAGGGGCCGCCGGCCCGACCGGCCGCCGCCCAACTCCCGCTCTCAGTCCCCCCGGTAGTACGCCTCGATCGGCACCCGCGCCTCCGCGAACAGCGCCGGCCCCTCCTGCGCCACCACCGGCCAGGCCCCCGATGCCGGATTGAGCGCGACCAACTGCTCGGTCGTGAGCGCGTACACGACCCGCCCGATCCCCGACCGGACCAGCGCCCCCGCGCACATCCCGCACGGCTGGCAGCTGGTGTACAGGGTGGCGCGGGCGGCCGCCTCCCCGTCCAGCTCCCGGGCCGCCCACCGGGCGAGCTTCAACTCCGGGTGCGCCGTGATGTCGTCGTCCCGCCGGACGGTGTTGTGCGCCTCGGCGAGCACCGTCCCGTCCGGCCCGGCCAGCAGCGAGCCGTACGGGGCGTCGCCCAACTCCACGGCCCGGGCCGCGATGTCGATCGCGCGCCGCAGCAGCGCCTCGTCGGCAGTCGTGATCACGCCGTCCTCCTCCATTCCTCGGCCACGGCCGTCAGGGCGCGCCACGCCGTCTCGGGGTGGCGGGTCTGCTCCGGGTCCGCATGGTACGGGTCCAACACCACGTCCTCCGCGCCGAGTTGGCGCAGTTCCCGCAGGTCGTCGACGACCTGCGCCAGGCTGCCGACCCCGGCGGGCCGGTCCGGGTCGTCGAGCGGCCCGTCGGTCAGCCGCAGCGCGATCCGCGGGGCGAAGCCCGGCAGCTCGTGGCGGGCCACCACCTCCCGCATCCGGGCCATCGGCAGCCGCAGCGGGTGCCAGGCGTCGCCGAACCCGACGACCCGTCGGATCGCCGCCTCGCTGTGCCCGCCGACCCAGACCGGGACGGCGGCGCCCTCCCCCTGCTCCGCCCAGGACTCCCGCACCGCCCGCAGGTACTCGTCCGTGAGCCGCCCCCGCGCCCCGAACGGCACCCCGAGCGCCTCGAACTCCTGCCGTGCCCAGCCGACTCCGACGCCGAGCACGAAGCGCCCGCCGCTGAGCCGGTGCAGGCTGGCGGCCATCCGGGCCACCAGCAGCGGGTGCCGGTACGGCATCACCAGGACGGTGGTGCCCAGCCGCATCCGCCCGTCGCTCACCCCTGCCAGCCAGGACAGCGTGGCGAAGGGGTCGTAGAAGGGCTCCGGGTAGCGTTCGGCCACGTCCGCCGTCACGGCGACGTGGTCGGACACCATCAGCAGGTCGAACCCGAGCCCCTCCACCACCCGCGCCCAGTCGCGCAGCATGCCGGGGTCGGTCCCCGGCCCGAAGTTCGGTACGTTGACGCCTAGTTGCATGCCATGAGGCTATTCCCGGCCGTATCCGGCAGGGAACCCAATGATCACGGCAGAACCCGCCTCCGGCCGCGAATCCCCCGGTAGAATCGCGAAATGGCCGTGAACCTCGACGAAACCGACTGGGCGATCATCGACCAGCTCCAGCAGGAGGCCCGGATCTCGCTCAGCGAGCTGGGCCGCCGGGTCAACCTCAGCCCGTCGGCCACCACCGAGCGGGTGCGGAACCTGGAGTCGCTGGGCGTGATCACCGGCTACCACGCCACCGTCGACCTCTCCAAGGTCGGCTACCCGGTGCTCGCCGTGGTCCGCCTCAAGTACCCGGGCAACCGCCACCAGCCGCTGCACCACCTGCTCTCGGTGCGCCGCGAGATCCTGGAGTGCCTGCGCACCACCGGCGACGACTGCTACACCCTCAAGGTGGCCGCGACCTCCATGGAACACCTGGAGACCCTGATCGACTCGCTGGCCGGCTTCGGCTCCACCACGACCAGCGTCGTCTACAGCCAGACCCTCCCCCGCCGCGGCCCGGTCCGCCCCTGACCGCACCCACTCCGACCGCACCCGGACGGCCACCGGAGCACAGGCGCCGGACCACAGGCACCCGGACCACGGCCACCCGGCCCACCGCGACCGGCGCTACGCCTCCAGGTCCGCCAGGAAGTCCAGCGCCGCCGCCCAGGCCCGCTCGGCCGCCTCCGCGTCGTAGTCGTCCAGGTCCGGGTCGGTGAACTGGTGCCCGGCGCCCTGGTAGCGGTGCACCTCGACCTCCGCGCCCGCCCGCAGCATCCGCAGGTACCAGGCGTTCAGCCAGTCCTCCGGCTCGAACGGGTCCGGCTCCGCCATGTGCAGCTGGACGGGGACGGAGGTCACCGCGTCCTCGCGCAGGTCCGAGGTGCCGTGCAGGAGCAGCAGCCCGCGCGCCTTCTCGTCCGCCAGCGCCAGGTTCTGCGCGATCGCGCCGCCGAGCGCGATCCCGGCGTACACCAGTCCGCCCTCGGAGAGCGGGGCGGAGGCGACGACCGCGCGCCGGAGCAGCTCGTCGCCGCCGCCGATCTCCTCCTGGTACGCCTGGGAGGCCTCGTTGTCGTCGAAGGTGCGCCCTTCGAACAGGTCCGGCGTGTGCACGGTGTGCCCGGCGGCGCGCAGCCGGTCGGCGGCGGCCCGTACGGCCGGGCTCAGGCCGTGGGCGGAGTGGAAGAGGACGATCTGGGCCACGGTTCGGGTCCTTCGACGAACGAGTGCGGGGATACCCGCCCATGATCCCGCACCCGGCGGCGAACCCCCCACCCCAGGCCCGTCGGCCCCGCCGGGTGCGGGGCGACCGACCCGGCCCGACGGTCCGGGAGGCACTCCCGGGGGCACCCGGTCCTCGGGAGGAAGCTTTGCAACAACATTCCATCCCGATGGTATGTATGGGCTGTCGCGACGAGGGAGGGCAGTGGCATGGCACAGCAGGAACGGGCGCGCCGCACCAGGGAGAAGGTCCTGACGGCGGCAGCCGAGATCTTCGCCGCCCAGGGCTACGAGAGCACCACGCTGAACACGGTGGCCGACCGCATCGGCATGACCAAGGGTGCGCTCTACGGCCACTTCCCCTCGAAGGCCTCGCTGGCCCGGGCCCTGATCCAGGAGTCCCGGAGCACCTGGGCGAGCCTGCGGACCGAGTACGACACCCCGGGCACCGACCCCGCCGCGGCCCTCGAAGGCGTCATGGTCGCCCTGGCCGACCGGCTGCGCTCCGACCTGCGGCTGCGCGCCGCGCTCCGGCTCGCCGCGGACTGCCCGGACCTGGCGAACTCCCCCGACGACGTCCTCGCCGAGATGCACGTCTCGCTGACCGACCTGGTCCGCCGGGCCCAGCGCGACAGCGGCTTCCCCACCCACTGCGCGTCCCTGGTGGCCGAGTTGCTGCTGACCGTGATCCGCGGACTGCTGAACACCCGTACGGGGGGCGCCGAAGGAGGCGCGGACAGCACCCGCACCCCGGGCGGGGACCCGCTGTGGCGCCTCCTCTTCGACGCCCTGTCCGGCACCCCGTCCCCCGCCGGCGGCCCCTGCCCCGCCCTCCCCTGACCCCGACGCCCCGCTACGACACCACGTCCTTGCGGGCGAACCCCCGGAACGCCAACGCCAGCAGCACCACCGCGTACGACAGGGACAACGACACCCCCTGCACCATGCCGCCCCACTCCAACTGCGGCTGGAGGGCGTCCGCCCAGGCGTACTGCCAGTGCGCCGGCAGCCACTCCCGCAGGTCGCCCAGGGCCGTGACGGCGTCCAGCACCCCGGTGATGATCGACAGGAACACCGCCCCGCCGACCGCCCCCAGCGGCGCGTCCGTCGCCGTCGACAGCCAGAACGCCAGCGCCGCGATCACCAGCTCGCTCAGGAACACGAACGCCACCGCGATGGCGATCCGGGGCAGCGCCTCCCCGGCCGGCAGGCTGGCCCCGGCGGGCAGCTTGAGGTCCCCCCACCCGTACGCCACCGTGCCCACGACCAGTCCGATCGCGGGCAGCATGACGATCGCGACCGCCGAGAACGCCAGCCCGACCGCGAACTTGCGCACCAGCAGCCGCGCCCGCGGCACCGGCGCCGCCAGCAGGTAGCGCAGCGAGGACCAGCTGGCCTCGGAGGCCACGGTGTCCCCGCAGAACAGCGCGACGGGGATCACCAGCATGAAGCCGGTGCCGACGAACAGCATGGTGACGGCGAAGTTGGCGCCCGAGGCGGTCGCCAGGTCGATGAAGGTGGTCCGGTCGGGGCGCCCGGGGGTGCCGCCGAGCTGGAACGCCGCCAGGATGACGAACGGCATCGCCGCCAGCACCCCGCCGATCACCATCGTGCGGCGCCGCCGCAGCTGCCGCACCGCCTCGACCCGCAGCGGCAGGGTCCGGCTCGCCCGGTACCCCTGCGCGTGGTCCGTCGCGGCGGCACCGTCCCCGGACGGGACCCGATCCCTCGTACCGGCGCTCACGCCGCACCTCCGATCAACGACAGGAACGCGTCCTCCAGGCGCCGCTGCGGTCCGGCGCTCTCCACCGGGACCCCCAGCCGCACCAGCTCCGCCAGCAGCTCGCTCGCCGCGAGTCCGTCCAGCCGGACCAGCAGCCCGCCGTCGACGGCCTCCACCGAGCCGACCCCGGCCAGCGCGCCGGCCTTCTCGACCACCGACTCCGGGTCGAAGCCCGCAGCCACGCCGATCATCAGCAGCTCACCCGCGCCGACGATCTCGCCGACCGGCCCGGCCGTGACCAGCCGCCCGCGGTCCATCACCACCAGGTCGGTGCAGCTCTGCTCGACCTCGGCCAGCAGGTGGCTGGACACGATGACGGTCCGGCCGGCGGCCGCGTACCGGATCATCACCTCGCGCATCTCGCGGATCTGCGGCGGGTCCAGCCCGTTGGTCGGCTCGTCCAGGATCAGCAGGTCCGGCATCCCGAGCATCGCCTGCGCGATGGCGAGCCGCTGGCGCATGCCCTGGGAGTACGTCCGCACCGCGCGGTCCAGCGCCTCGCCGAGCCCGGCGATGGCCAGCGCCTCGTCGAAGCGGGCGTCGGCCTCCGGGCGACCGGTGGCCTGCCAGTACAGCCGCAGGTTGGCCCGCCCGGTGAGGTGCGGGAGGAAGCCGGCGCCCTCCACGAAGGCGCCGACCCGCGAGAGCACCGGCGCCCCGGGGCGGATCAGGTGCCCGAAGACCCGGATCTCCCCGGCGTCGGGCCGGATCAGTCCCATCAGCATGCGCAGCGTGGTGGTCTTGCCGGCCCCGTTCGGGCCGAGCAGGCCGAGCACCTGGCCCCGCTCCACCCGGAAGCCCAACTCCCGTACCGCGTAACGGTCCTGGGAGCCCTTGTAGCGCTTGCTCAGTCCACTGATGCGCAGCGGCACCCCGGCCAGCTCCGGATCGAACTCCGGCCCCGACGGCCCCGACGACCCCGACCGCCCCGACGACCCACCGGCCACCGTGCGCCGACGCCGCCGCACCAGCGGCAGCAGCACCAGCCCGGCGGCCACCACCACGGCGGCCACCGGCAGCATCCAGGTCCGCGCGGGCAGCGGCGCCGCCTCGGTGACCAGCTCCTCGACGGTCGGCGCGGCGAGCGCCCCGGCCACCGCCACCCGGTAGGTGGCCGGCTCGGCCGGCGAGGCGTACGCCAGGTCGGTGGACGCCAGCACCAGCCGCAGCCGGTGCCCGGCCGGGAAGTCGTGGTCCACCGCGGGCAACTGGACGGTCACCGTCCTCCCGCCGTCCGCGTCCGCGCCGGTCACCCGCAGCGGGGCCGCCAACTGCTGCGGCAGCACCGCCTTGCCGTCCGGCCCGACGTCGTACAGCTTGGCGAACAGCACCGCGTCCGGCCGGTCGGCCTTCACCCGCACCGGTACGGTCGGCTGCCCGGTCAGGTGCAGCGACTTCTCCAGCGGCGCGGATTCGAAGGCGGCGTTCTGCCCGGGGAAGTCGAGCGAGAGCCCGGCCCCGAGCGAGGCCGCCTGGCTCAGCGCGCCGATCCCCGGCAGGGTCGAGATCCCCGGCGGCGCCCCGCCGGGCGGATTGGCGACGGGCTTCTCCCCGCCGGTCAGCTCGACGGACCGGGTGCCCGTCCCGCCGAGCCCGGGGTACCGGTCGGCGTCGGCGCCGCGCAGCACGGCCTGGAAGCCGGTCGAGTCGACGCCGCCGGTCCGGGTCACCCGGAACTGCGGACCGGTGTCGTTGCCACGCCCCTTCAGGTAGTGGTCGAACCAGGCGGTGACCCGGTCGTCCACCCGGGCGCTGGTGTCCGTCCCGCCGTCGTGCCCGCCCGCGAACCAGTCCACCGAGACGGGCGCGCCGTTGGCCGCGACCGCCCGGGCGATCCGGTCGCCCTGGTCGAGCGGGAACAGCGAGTCCTGCTGGCCCTGCACCACCAGGGTGGGGGCCTTGAGCTGCGCCGCCACCGAGGACGGGCTGGACCTGTCCAGCAGCGCGACGGCCTCCGGGTCGGCGTGCCCGGCGGTCGCCACCCGGTCGTACATCTGGCAGAGCGCGTCCAGGAACCGCCCGCAGCCGACCTGCCCGTCCGCCGCCGCGTCCGCCGCAGCCCCGCTCCCGCTCCCGGCGGTGCCCGCGTTCCCGGCCCCGCTCCCGGCGGTGGCCCCACTGCGCGGCGCACCACCCGAGGGCCCGAGGTCCCCGGCCGAGCCGGTGGTGAAGAAGATCCCGGCCCACAGCTTCTTGAACACGCCGTCCGCCGCACCCGAGCCCTGCACCCCCTGGGGGAACAGCGCGTCGGCCAGGTTCCACCAGGTGATCTGGGTGGCCACCGCGTCGATCCGGTGGTCGTAGGCCGAGGCCAGCAGCGAGATCGCCCCGCCGTACGACGCCCCGGTGATCCCGACCCGGGGGTCGCCGGGCCCGTCCAGCTGCACCTCGGGCCGCTGGGCGAGCCAGTCCACCAGGTGCTTGACGTCCTCGACCTCCCGGTCGGGCGCGTTCAGCCCGATCTTCCCGCCGGAGTGCCCGAAGCCGCGCGCGGACCAGGTCAGCACCGCGTAGCCCTGCCGGGCCAGCTGCTGGGCGCGGTCCCGTTCGCCCTCCTTGGAGCCGCCGAAGCCGTGCGCGAGCAGGACGGCGGGGCGCGGGGAGGTGCCGGTGGTGAAGAAGGAGGTGTCCACCTGGACCTGCTGGGTGCTGCCGGGCGTCTCCGGCATGCTGAGGAAACGATCCTCTTGACGGACCGACTGCTCGCCGCCGGACGCCACCGCCGCCGTGCCCACCCCGGCGACCGCCACCAGGGCCACCGCCCCGGCGAGCAGCTTGCGCCGCACCGACGTTCCCCGTCCGCGCCATCGACGCCATGCCCCACCGAGCTCCATGGGGGCTGATCGTATCCGCCGCCGGGGTAGGCGTCCGATAAAGCCGCCACCCCTTTTCGTCCGGTTCCGCCCGTTGAAGGCCGGTATCGTACGGCTCACCCGCCTCTCCCCCACCGAGAAGGTCCCCCGTGCTCTGGCCGCTGATCACCCTGCTCGCCACCGTCGCCGCCACCCTCGCGGTGGGCTGGACCGTCGACCAGGCCCTCCAGCGGATCAGCGCCGGCCACCCGGAGGCCCCGGTCTGGGCACTGCTCCGCCGCTGCCGGATCCCGCTCCAACTCGCCGTCGTCTCAGCCCTGTTGCTCGCCGCCAACCCGCTGAAACGGACCTTCCACCTGACCGAGGACGAGGGCGCCCACCACCTGCTCCTGCTGCTCCTGATGGCCTCCCTCGGCTGGCTCACCGTCCGCGTGGCGGCCGCCGTCCTGGAGGCGCTGCTCCGCCGGTACGAGTCGGTCTCCGACGACCCGGCCCGGGTGCAGCGGGTGCGCACCCAGGTCGGCATGCTGCGCCGGGTGGTCAGCGCGGTGATCGTCGTGGTCACCCTCGCCGTGATGCTGCTGACCTTCTCCGCGATGCGCACCGTCGGCGCCAGCCTGCTCGCCTCGGCCGGCCTGATCGGCATCGTGGCCGGCATCGCCGCCCAGAGCACCCTGGGCAACTTCTTCGCCGGCCTGCAGATCGCCTTCGGCGACACCGTCCGGATCGGCGACACCGTGGTGGTGGACGGCCAGCAGGGCACCGTCGAGGAGATCACCCTCTCCTACCTGGTGGTCCGGCTCTGGGACTACCGCCGACTGGTCGTCCCGGTCTCCTACTTCGTCAACAGGCCCTTCGAGAACTGGACCCGCCGCGACCCCGGCCTGCTCGCCGCCGTCCTGCTCCACCTCGACCACACCACCCGGGTCGACGAGCTCCGCACCACCCTGCACACCCTGCTGGAGCGGCACCCCCGCTGGGACGGCGAGGAGTGGGCCCTCGACGTCACCGACACCACCCCCAGCACCATCCTCGTCCGCGCCACCATGACCGCCCGCACCCCCGACGACGCCGCCCGACTCCGCTTCGACATCCGCGAGCAACTCATCGCCCACCTGCGCGACGAACACCCCCACGCCCTCCCCCGCCTGCGCACCACCCCCGACTGACCCGCGCGCCCGCCCCCACCCGCACGAAAGATCCCCGCGCCCCGAAGAGGGGGCGCGGGGATCTGCGCGAACCGCCGCCAGGGCGCGTCTGCACCAACGCCTTCTAGATCACCTTCGTCATGGTCCGGTGCGGGATCCCGGCGTCCTCGTACACCGGCCCCTCCGCCGCGTACCCCAGCCGCTCGTAGAACCCGAGCGCCTGCACCTGCGCGTGCAGCTCGACCTCGACGGCCCCGCGCTCGCGCCCGGCCGCCTCGATCGCCCGGACGAGGTCCGCCCCGAGCCCCGTCCCCCGGGCCGCCGCCACCACCGCGAGCCGCCCGAGCAGCACCCGGCCCTCGACACCCCCGGTCAGCTCCAGCGCCTCGTCACCGAAGATCAGCCGCCCGGTCCCGAGCCCGGCCCCGTCCGCGCCCACGGCCAGCACGTGCACCGAGGTCGCGTCGTACGCGTCGTACTCCAGCTCCTCCGGCACGTTCTGCTCGACCACGAACACCTCGCGCCGGATGGCCCGGACCAGCTCCAGGTCCGCCTCGCCCTCGGCGACCCGGACCCGCACCGAGACGGTCATCTCAGCTCTCCGCCGCGATGATGTCCAGCGCCTTCTGCAGGTCGGCCGGGTACTCGCTGCTGAACTCGACCCACTGCCCGTCCGACGGGTGCTCGAAGCCGAGCGAGACGGCGTGCAGCCACTGCCGGGTCAGCCCCAGCCGCTTGGCCAGCGTCGGGTCGGCGCCGTACGTCAGGTCGCCGACGCAGGGGTGGCGCAGCGCCGACATGTGGACGCGGATCTGGTGGGTGCGGCCGGTCTCCAGCTTGATCGCCATCAGGGAGGCCGCCCGGTACGCCTCGATCAGGTCGTAGTGGGTGACGGACGGCTTGCCGTCGCGGGTCACCGCCCACTTCCAGTCCGAGCTGGGGTGGCGCCCGATCGGCGCGTCGACGGTGCCGCTCAGCGGGTCCGGGTGGCCCTGGACCAGCGTGTGGTAGCGCTTGTCGGTGATCCGGTCGTGGAACTGCCGCTTGAGGTCGGTGTAGGCCCGCTCGGACTTGGCGACGACCATCAGGCCCGAGGTGCCGACGTCCAGCCGGTGCACGATGCCCTGGCGCTCGGCGGCGCCGGAGGTGGAGATCCGGTAGCCGGCCGCGGCGAGTCCGCCGATGACGGTGGGGCCGGTCCAGCCGGGGCTCGGGTGCGCGGCGACGCCGACCGGCTTGTCGATCAGCACGATGTCGTCGTCGTCGTGGACGATCCGCATGCCCTCGACCGCCTCGGCCACGATCTGCACCGGGGCGGCGGGGGCGGGGATCTCGACCTCCAGCCAGGAACCGGCGGTCACCCGGTCCGACTTGCCGGCCACGGCGCCGTCGAGCGTCACCTTGCCGTCGGCGGCCAGTTCGGCGGCCTTGGTCCGGGAGAAGCCGAACATCCGGGCGAGGGCGGCGTCGAGGCGCTCGCCCTCCAGGCCGTCGGGAACGGGGAGGCTGCGGATCTGCGCTGCGGTACTCACCCGTACGAGTATGCCGGAAACCCGCCGCGCCCCTTCCCCCTCGCTGCTCCGGCCGGCGGCCTGAGGGCTACTTCCCGCTCTTCTCCGGCTGCTGGTGGACGGTCCCGTCCGGGTTGCTGCCGCGGAAGGAGAGCAGCACCACGAGGATGCCGCCGCAGACGATCGCCGAGTCGGCGAGGTTGAAGACCGCGAAGTGCTGGACCGAGATGAAGTCCACGACGTGGCCGCGGAAGACGCCCGGCGCGCGGAACAGCCGGTCGGTGAGGTTGCCGAGCGCGCCGCCGAGCAGCATCCCGAGCGCGATCGCCCACGGGAGGCTGTACAGCCGGCGGGCGATCCGCCAGATCACCACGATGACGGCGGAGGCGATCATGGTGAAGACCACGGTCAGCGCCTGGCCCATGCCGAAGGCGGCGCCGGAGTTGCGGATCACCTGGAGGGTGACGACGTCGCCGATCACCTTGATCCCCGCGTGGTTCTCCAGCTTGGCGACGACCAGCAGCTTGCTGGCCAGGTCGATCAGGAACGCCAGGACGGCGACGACCAGCAGCACCCCGACCCGGCGCGGGCCCTTGGGCTTCTCCACCGCCGTGGCACCGGCGGCGACCGCACCGTCCGCCGCGGGGACGGACTCGTCGCCCGCGGGAGCCGCCCCGCCGTCCGCGGGCCCGGTGGACTCGGCCACGGCCACCTCCACGCCATCGGCGGGGTTCGGGACGGCGTCGTCCCGGGTCTGGGGGGAACCTTGCGTACTGATGATCCGCTCCGCTGCCGATGTGAGCCCATGAGGGCCTGAACGCGTCCGTACCGACGGGTCAGGCGAGGTTACGGGGTCGAGCGTACGGCAAGCCCGACCCCCCGCGTCGCCCCGGTCGCCCGGCCCGCCGGTCCGGTCGGCGGGCTTCCTCAGCGGCGTTCCTGCTTGGCCTTGCACTGCACGCAGAGCGTCGCCCGGGGGAAGGCCTGCATCCGGGCCTTGCCGATGGCCTGCCCGCAGGACTCGCAGGTGCCGAAGCCGACGCCCTCCAGCCGCTCCAGCGCGCGCTCGGTCTGGGCGAGGCTGTCCCGCGCGTTGTTGGCGAGCGCCAGCTCGCTCTCCCGCGAGATGTTCTTCGTACCGGCGTCCACCTGGTCGTCGCCGGCTCCGTCGTTGGAGTCGCGCATCAGCCCGGAGATCGCCGCCTCGGCGGCGTCGATCTCGCCGCGCAGCCGCTCCAGGTCGCTGATCAGCTCGTCGTGCAGCTCGTGGACCTCCTCGGAGGTCCAGGGGTCCTCGCCCGGCCGGACGGGCAGCGTGGCCGGGTCGACCGACTCCGCGCCGCGCGGCACGGTGACGGTGTCGGTGCTGGTCTTCTGAGGTGCGGTAGTGGTCACGGTCCCCTCCCCTGGATCGGCCGCCACGGCCTTGCGTGCCCGCTTGGTGGCGGTACCCGCGCCGGTTGCCTTCTCAGCCATGGCTTCGACCCCATCTACGAACGAACCGAGCCGCCGGTTCCCGGCGGCCTCCAGTGCCGGAACGATAATCCCGATCAAAACCGGTCACAACATGACATACCGGCGCCTCAGGATGATCCCACCCAGGCAGCCGCCCCAGCCGCCACGCCCCGCGCGCTGACAGACTTGTGCCCACCCCACCCCCGCCTAACCGCCCCCGCCGACCGGCCCGGACGGGCCCGGACGGGCCCCCGCAACCCACTCCCCCGAATCCCTTTGGACAAACCGTCTCACCCGGCCGATACACTGGCCCTGCAAGGCGCAGATGGGACGAGTACCGACGTACGCAGCCACCAGCGACCCGGGGACGGTGCGAGCCCGGGGGTGTGCACGGCGGGAAGATCACCCCGGAGCCGCCGGAAGAACGGCCGCCACCACGGCGGCCCACTAGACCCGGCAGCAACCCAAACAAGAGGGCCGCACCGCACCACCGCGGCCAAGGAGGGTGGTACCGCGGGTCGGCGAAGGCCGTCTCGTCCCTCCGGAGGATTCAGTCCCAGCATCCGCCGGAGGTAGACACCCGCGATGAACACCTACAACCCCGTCCCCGCCCAGGTCGATCTCCCCGCCCTCGAACACCGGATCCTCTCGTTCTGGCAGGACAACAAGGTCTTCCAGCGCAGCCTGGAGCAGTCCGAGGGCCGCCCCGAGTGGGTGTTCTACGAGGGTCCGCCGACCGCCAACGGCATGCCCGGGGCCCACCACATCGAGGCCCGCGTCTTCAAGGACGTCTTCCCCCGGTACCGGACCATGAAGGGCTACCACGTCGCCCGCAAGGCCGGCTGGGACTGCCACGGCCTCCCGGTCGAGCTGGCCGTCGAGAAGGAGCTCGGCTTCTCCGGCAAGCAGGACATCGAGGCCTACGGCATCGCCGAGTTCAACGCCAAGTGCCGCGACTCGGTGACCCGCCACACCGACGCCTTCGCCGAGCTGACCACCCGCATGGGGTACTGGGTCGACCTCGACGAGGCCTACCGGACGATGGACCCCTCCTACGTCCAGTCCGTCTGGTGGTCGCTCCAGCAGATCTTCGACAAGGGCCTGCTGGTCCAGGACCACCGGGTCGCCCCCTGGTGCCCGCGCTGCGGCACCGGCCTGTCCGACCACGAGCTGGCCCAGGGCTACGAGACCGTGGTCGACCCCTCGGTGTTCGTCCGCTTCCCGCTGACCAGCGGCCCGCTGGCCGGCCGGGCCGCTCTGCTGGTCTGGACCACCACCCCGTGGACCCTGGTCTCCAACACCGCCGCCGCCGTCCACCCGGAGGTCACCTACGTGGTGGCCACCGACGGCACCGAGCAGCTGGTCGTCGCCGAGCCGCTGCTCGCCAAGGCCCTCGGCGAGGGCTGGGAGGCCACCGGCGAGTCCTTCACCGGTGCCGAGATGGAGCGCTGGGCCTACCGCCGCCCCTTCGACCTGGTCGAGATCGAGGACGCCCACTACGTCCTCAACGCCGACTACGTCACCACCGAGGACGGCACCGGCATCGTCCACCAGTCCCCCGCCTTCGGCGCGGACGACCTCGCGACCTGCCGCAAGTACGGCCTGCCGGTGGTCAACCCGGTGCTGGCCGACGGCACCTTCTCCCCCGAGGTCCCGCTGGTCGGCGGCCAGTTCTTCAAGAAGGCCGACGAGGCCCTGGTCGCGGACCTCAAGGAGCGCGGCCTGCTCTTCCGCCACCTGCCGTACGAGCACAGCTACCCGCACTGCTGGCGCTGCCACACCGCACTGCTCTACTACGCGCAGCCGTCCTGGTACATCCGGACCACCGCCGTCAAGGACGCGCTGATCCGCGAGAACGAGGCCACCAACTGGTTCCCGGAGACGGTCAAGCACGGCCGCTTCGGCGACTGGCTGAACAACAACATCGACTGGGCGCTCAGCCGCAACCGCTACTGGGGCACCCCGCTGCCGATCTGGCGCTGCGAGGAGAACCACCTCACCTGCGTCGGCTCGCTGGCCGAACTGTCCGAGCTCACCGGCACCGACCAGAGCGGCCTCGACCCGCACCGCCCGTACATCGACGCGGTCACCTTCGCCTGCCGCGACTGCGGCGGCACCGCCACCCGCGTGCCCGAGGTCATCGACGCCTGGTACGACTCGGGCTCGATGCCCTTCGCCCAGTACGGCTACCCGTACCAGAACAAGGAGCTGTTCGAGAAGCGCTACCCGGCGCAGTTCATCTCCGAGGCGATCGACCAGACCCGCGGCTGGTTCTACACGCTGATGGCCGTCGGCACCCTGGTGTTCGACAGGAACAGCTACGAGAACGTCGTCTGCCTGGGCCACATCCTGGCCGAGGACGGCCGCAAGATGTCCAAGCACCTGGGCAACATCCTGCAGCCGATCCCGCTGATGGACCAGCACGGCGCCGACGCGGTCCGCTGGTTCATGGCGGCCGGCGGCTCGCCCTGGTCGGCCCGCCGGGTCGGCCACGGCACCATCCAGGAGGTGGTCCGCAAGACCCTCCTCACCTACTGGAACACCGTCGCCTTCCAGGCCCTGTACGCCCGCACCTCGAACTGGGCGCCGTCCGCGGCCGACCCGGCCCCGGCCGACCGCCCGCAGCTGGACCGCTGGGTGCTCTCCGAGCTGAACACCCTGGTCCGCGAGGTCGACGCGGCCTTCGAGGCCTACGACACCCAGCGCGCCGGCAAGCTGCTCTCCGGCTTCGTCGACGACCTCTCCAACTGGTACGTCCGCCGCGGCCGCCGCCGCTTCTGGCAGGGCGACGCCGCCGCGCTCGCCACCCTGCACGAGGCGCTGGAGACCGTCACCCGCCTGATGGCCCCGCTCACCCCGTTCATCACCGAGCAGGTCTGGCAGGACCTCGTCGTCCCCACCGACCCCCAGGCCCCGGCCTCCGTCCATCTGGCCACCTGGCCCGAGGCCGACGAGACCCTGATCGACGCCGACCTCTCCCGCCACATGGCCCTGGTCCGCCGCCTGGTCGAACTCGGCCGGGCCACCCGCGCCGAGTCCGGCGTGAAGACCCGTCAGCCGCTCTCCCGCGCGCTGATCGCCGCCCAGGGCTGGGAGGAGCTGCCCGCCGACCTGCGCGCGCAGATCGCCGAGGAGCTCAACGTCGCCACCCTCGAATCCCTCGCCGAGGTCGGCAGCTCGCTCGTCGACACCACCGCCAAGGCCAACTTCCGCGCCCTCGGCAAGCGTTTCGGCAAGGGCGTGCAGGACGTCGCCAAGGCGGTCGCCGCCACCGACGCCGCCCGCCTCGCCGCCGAACTGCGCGCCACCGGCGAGACCGGCGTCGACCTGAACGGTGAACCGATCACCCTCTCCCCCGACGAGGTCATCATCACCGAAACCCCCCGCGAGGGCTGGGCCGTCGCCAACGAGTCCGGCGCCACCGTCGCCCTCGACCTGGCCATCACCCCCGAACTCAAGCGCCTCGGCATCGCCCGCGACGCCATCCGCCAGATCCAGGAAGCCCGCAAGAACTCCGGCCTCGACGTCGCCGACCGCATCGTCCTCCGCTGGCGCGCCACCTCCGAGGAGACCGCCGAGGCCATCGCCGAACACGGCCCCCTCGTCGCCGAAGAGGTCCTCGCCACCGACTTCGCCGCCGGCGCAGCCGACTGGACCTCCGACACCTTCACCGACGACTCCCTCGGCCTCGCCTTCCAACTCCGCAAGGCCTGACCACCCACCGAAGCCGCCGCCACCCCACCCGGGCCGCGGCGGCTTCGCCATACCCCCCACCCACCCCACCCCCCTACGGGCGC
>NZ_JBHZCY010000095.1:0-36590 GCF_042786665.1 Kitasatospora sp. NPDC059146
GGGCCGGCCGGGGGTCCCGGCGGGCCGCCCCTCGGGCCCTGACGTCAGGTCACGGCAGGTCGAGCACCTGGGCCCGGCGGTCCGCCGGGTTGAGGTGGTAGAGCAGCAGGAGCCGGGAGCCGTCGCCGGGCGCGCGGTGCACGTCGAGGAAGGTGCCGGGGCCCGCCGGGGTGACCATCGCGACCGGACCGGCGAGGCCGGACCGCACGGTGAGGGCCGGGTGCAGGACGTCCAGCGGGACGGTCGGACGGGTGCCGCGCAGGCCGATCGAGGAGAAGGAGTCGGCCGGGTCGGGCGTGCCGGAGGCGGCCACGCCGGTCCAGCCCCCGTACCGGACGGTGCTGTGGCCGGGCCCGACGCCGGGCAGGGCGCCCAGCCGGACCGGGAGCACCACCACGTCGCTGTCCAGCAGCTCGGTGTCGGTGTCGCCCCAGCGGGCGTTCAGCGGCTGGACGTCGAGTTCGGCGCCGGTGCGGGCGTCCAGGGCCCGGGAGACCAGGACGTCGCTGCCGCGCAGCCGGTCGGCCTTGAGGATCACGTCGGTGACGCCGTCCCCGTCGGTGTCCAGCGACACCCGCACCCCGTACAGCCCGACCGGGGTGGCCGCGGGGGCCCACAGCCGGGCTCCCACGTACAGCAGGTCGGAGTCGGCGGCCGCGCCGACGGCCCGCAGGTCCGCGACCCGGTCGCCGGGGTGTTCGACGCAGAGTTCCTGGGGCGGCTCGGCCGACTCCCCGGCGTCCTCGGGCCGGACGCCCGCGCCGGGGCCGACGGCCTTGCCGTCGCCGGGTCGGCAGTCCGGCCAGCGGGCGCCCTCGCCGCCGAGGGCGAAGGCGCTGACCAGTCCGGGTGCCGCGCCCGGCGCGGCGCTGCCGCCGAGGGTGACCAGGGTGCCGTCCCGGGGGGTCCGGGCGGAGGCGGTGACGCCGAGGTCGCCGGTGGGGCGCGGGGCGGCGAACACCGGGACCCGCAGCTGCGGCAGGGCCCCGTCGGTGACCGGGCTGAGCAGCACGCGGCCGGACAGCTCGCCCCGGTAGCTGCGGGCCCGGCCGCCCTGCTCGGTGTCGATGGTCGGATCGGGCGTGCGCCCCAGCCGCCCCGGGACGGACAGCGTGACCCGCACCCGCGCGGTGCCGCCGGCCGGCACCTCCACCCGCGCCGGGCTCACCTCGAAGGCGGCGCCCGGCAGTTCGGTGGCGGCCGCGTAGCCGGTGCGGTAACTCAGCGGCGCGGACGCGTGGTTGGCCAGCTCGATCTCGCGGACCAGGGCGGTCGGCCCGCCGACCTCGACCGGCCCGTAGGAGACCCCGACGCCGCCCGGCGCCGCGCCCTCCCCCGCCGCGTAGGCCACCACCGGGGTGCGGACCGCTCCGTCGACCCGGGCCCGCCCGGCGCCGGTGCGCTCGGGGCCGTAGACCGGCCCGCTGCGGTCGTCGCCCAGGTAGGTGTCCGTGCTGGTGTTCATCAGGGCGGCCTTGACCTGCTCGACCGGCCAGTCCGGGTGGGCGGCGCGGACCAGCGCGGCCAGTCCGGCGACGTGCGGGGTGGCCATCGAGGTGCCGTTCTCGCGCTGGCCGCCGGTGCCGCTGCCGACCAGGGCGGACCAGATGGTCTCCCCGGGGGCGGCGAGGTCGGGCTTGACCACGCCGGGCAGGCCGATGCCCCGGGAGGTGAAGTCGGTGAGGGTGTCGACCCGGGCCGGCTGGTTCCGCGCGACGGAGCCGTGCAGCGGATTGCCGGGCGCGGCGAGCCGGACCCGGACGTCGCCGTCGGCGGCGGCCTTCACCAGCCGTTCGCCGTCCGCGCGGCCGAGCAGGACGGCCGGGATCCGGTCGTTGCCGGAGATCTCGGCCAGGTGGTCGCTGTCCGCGGCGTAGAGCGCGCCGATCGCCCCGGCGTCGGCGGCGTGGTCGGCCCGCGGGCCGGAGTTGCAGGCCCGGTCGGGGTCGCGGGTGTTCCAGGTGAGCACCGCGATCCGGCCCTTGAGGCGCTGCTGGTCGGCCGCGCTGAACTCGGTGCAGCCGTCCGCCTGGTCGGCGGGCACGGCGAGCCCGCCGGTCACCTCGGTGGTGCTCCAGCCCTGGTAGCGCTCGCTCCAGTGGCCGGGGACGACCCCGGCCTGCGCGGCGGGGGCGAGCACGGTGATGCCGTCCACGTCGGCGTGCCCGTGCACGGAGGCGGCGACGGTGACCGCCCGCACGGCCGTGCCGGGGCTGCCGCCGATGCCGTACACGTCGCCCTCGTTGCCGGCCGCCGCGACCACCACGGTGCCCAGTTCGGCGAGCCGGTCGACGGCCAGCGCGTCGGCGTCGTCGGGGCTGCCGAAGCGGCTGCCGAGCGACAGGTTGACCACGTCGAGCCGGTCGCCGAGGTCGCCGTCGCCGTTCGGGTCGGCGGCCACGTCGAGGGCCTGGGCGAGCCGGTCGGTGGAGCCGTCGCAGCCGAACACCCGGATCGCGTAGAGCTGCGCGCCGGGGGCGGCGCCGGGGCCGATCCGGAACGAGGCCGGGTCGAGCCCGGGCCGGTACGGGCCGGCGTACGGGTGGCCGTCGGCGGTGACGCCGTACCCGGCGGCCGTCCCGGCGACGTGGGTGCCGTGCCCGTTGCGCACGCAGTCCAGCGGGTTGTCGCTGGGGTGCGGCACCGGCTGGTGGTTGGGGGCGGCCGGGTCGGGGTTGTAGTCGTCGCCGACCAGGTCCTTGCCGCCGACCACCTTGGCGTTGGGGAACAGCGCGGCCGGGGCGGGCTTGCCGCGCTCGACGGAGCGGAAGGCCTCCTCGGTGCCGGGGCCGCCGAAGTCGGCGTGGGTGTAGTCGATGCCGCTGTCGATGATGCCGATCCGTACGCCCCGGCCGGTGTTCCCGTCCGGCGCGGTGTCGCCCGACCAGACCTGGGGGGCTCCGGTCAGCGGGACGGAGTAGGCGTTGTCGCGCTGCTTGTTCACGATCGGGTGGACGGCCCGGACGCCGGGCAGCGCCCGCAGGGCGGGCAGCCGGTCGGCGGGGAGGCTGACCGCCAGGCCGGTGAGCAGGGTGCGGGTGCGGTAGAGCTCGCGGGCGGCGGGCGCCGACCGGTGGACGGCCCCGGCCAGCCGGTCGAGCGCGTCCCCGGCCCGGGAGCGCTGGGCGGCGCCCGCCCGGGCGGCCTCCCGGCGGACGGCGTCCGGCGAGCGCCGGGCCCGCCGGGCGCCGTCGGCGGCGCTGCGCCAGGCCGGTCCGGCCGCCTCGGTGTCGAGTTCGAGCAGGACGGAGGCCGTCCGGCCCGGTGGTCCTGCGCTGGGTGGCCCGGCGCTGGGCGGTCCGCCCGCGGCCGGGGTGGCGGCGAGCGCAGCTCCGGCGGCCAGCAGGACCAGGGTGAGGCCGATCCGGGCGACCGGTCGGCGGACGGGTGGCAGACGCACTGGTGGCTCTCCCCCGGGAGGGGGACTGATCCGCACGCCGTGTCGCAGACGCCCGCCCACGCGGACGTCGATCACCCTTCCGGGGGCCCCAAATTAGGATGATCGCGATGACGGGCGCGAGCGCCTTCCCTCGAACGGGTCCGGTTCGCACCCGATGGAGTGACGCGGCGTCAGCCCGGTCGGCTCAGTAGGCCGATCAACGCCGATCGGCGGTCCGGTCGGTGGCACCGACCGGCGGCACCGGCCGGCCGCGGCCGCGCTCAGCTGTGCCCGGTGGCGCCGCCGTTGTCCCGGCGGTCCAGCGAACGCTGCAGCGCGGCGGCGGCGAAGGGGTTCCGCTCGCTGGCCCGGCGGCGGCGCGGGGCGCGGACGGGGGTGGCGGCGGGGGCGGGGGTGGCGTGGCGGTCGGCGGTGGTGGGCATACCGGGCTCCTTGGAAGCGGCGCGCGGGCAAGCGCGGCAGGGGGTGGGAGAGGTACGCGCGGGGGCAGGGGTCGCCTGCCCGTGGGGGCGCACGCGCACACGGGCCGCACACCCTGGCTACAGGGGCGGCACACCGTATGGCCCTTCCACGGTACGACCCCGCCCCGGCCGTGTCTGCACGAATACTTGGATTTCCTAGTATCTGAGACGGCTGTCACCCGGGGGAACGCACCAGGGCCCGGACCGCCGATGGAACGGCGGTCCGGGCCCTGGTCAGACCAGTACGGGGGTCAGCCCAGGTCGACCGAGCGCGCGAAGCGGGCGCCGATCTCGGCGGCGATCGCCGTCAGCACGTCCTGCGGGATCTCGCTGTCCACGGTGATCGAGGCGAGCGCGCTGCCGCCGTCCCGGGCGACCTGCATGCCCGCGATGTTGATGCCCGCGTCACCGAGGTGGCGGCCGAGCACGCCGACCACGCCGGGGCGGTCCTCGTACTTGAAGAAGGCCATGTGGTCGGTGAGCGCCACGTCGACGTCGAAGGTGTCCACGCCGACGATCTTCTGGGCCTGCTTGGGGCCGGCCAGCGTGCCGGAGATGGCGATCTCCTCGCCGTTGCCGAGCGTGCCGCGCACGGTGATCACGTTGCGGTGCTCGGCGCTCTCGCTGGAGGTGGTCAGGCGGACCTCGACGCCGCGCTCCTGGGCGAACAGCGGGGCGTTGACGTAGGACACCGTCTCCGCCACGACGTCCTCGAACACGCCCTTGAGCGCGGACAGTTCGAGCACCTTCACGTCGTGCTGGGTGATCTCGCCGCGGACCTCGACGTCCAGCCGGACGGCCACCTCGCCGGCCAGCGCGGTGAAGATCCGGCCGAGCTTCTCGGCCAGCGGCAGGCCCGGGCGCACGTCCTCGGCGATCACGCCACCCTGGACGTTGACGGCGTCCGGTACCAGCTCGCCGGCCAGCGCCAGGCGCACCGACCTGGCGACCGCGATGCCGGCCTTCTCCTGTGCCTCGTCGGTGGAGGCGCCCAGGTGCGGGGTGGCGACCACGTTGTCGAAGGCGAACAGCGGGGAGTCGGTGCACGGCTCCTTGGCGTAGACGTCCAGGCCCGCGCCGGCCACCCGGCCCTCGCGCAGGGCGGCGGCGAGCGCCTCCTCGTCCACGATGCCGCCGCGGGCGGCGTTGACGATGCGCACGCTCGGCTTGACCTTGTGCAGCGCCTCGTCGCCGATCAGGCCGATCGTCTCGGGGGTCTTGGGGAGGTGGACGGTGATGAAGTCCGAGACCTCCAGCAGCTCCTCCAGCGAGACCAGCTTGACGCCCATCTGGGCGGCCCGGGCGGCCTGGATGTAGGGGTCGTACGCGACGATCTTCATCCCGAACGCGGACATCCGCTGGGCGACCAGGACACCGATCCGGCCGAGGCCGACCACGCCGAGGGTCTTCTCGCTCAGCTCGACGCCGGTGTACTTGTTGCGCTTCCACTCGCCCTGCTTGAGCGCCGCGTTGGCCGGGGCGATGTTGCGGGCGACGGAGATCAGCAGGCCGCAGGCGAGCTCGGCGGCGGTGACGATGTTGGAGGTCGGCGCGTTCACGACCATCACGCCGGCCTTGGTGGCGGCGGCCACGTCCACGTTGTCCAGGCCGACGCCGGCCCGGGCGACCACCTTGAGCTTGCGGGCGACGGCCAGCGCCTCGGCGTCGACCTTGGTGGCGGAGCGGATCAGGATCGCGTCCACGTCGGCGATCGCGGTGAGCAGCTCGGTGCGGTCGGCGCCGTTGCAGTGGCGGATCTCGAAGTCGGGGCCGAGGGCGTCGACGGTGGCGGGCGACAGCTCTTCGGCGATCAGTACGACGGCGCTCTTGGAGGTCACAGTGCTCACGACAGTGTTGTCCTTAACTGTCCGGTTCCCCGGCGCACGTAGGTGGCGTGTGAGGGCGGGGAAGGTGGCATGGCCGCGTAGGTAGACGCACGACGCTGTGGGCCTGACGCGCACTCGGGAGTGTATCGACGGGCTGGGTACCAGGCTGCTCCCGTCCGGCGAAATCACCCGGACGAGAGCAGCCTACTTGTACAAGGAAGTTACAAAATACGGGACGAAAAGGCTCAGGCCTTCTCGTTGACCCAGCTCATCAGCGAGCGGAGCTTCTTGCCGGTGGTCTCCAGCAGGTGGTCCTCGTCGGCCTTCTTGTACTCGTTGTACTTGGGCAGACCCGCCTTGTACTCGGCGATCCAGGTCTTGGCGAAGGTGCCGTCCTGGATCTCGGCCAGGACCTTCTTCATCTCGGCCTTGGTGTCGGCGGTGATGATGCGCGGGCCGGTGACGTAGTCGCCCCACTCGGCGGTCTCGGAGACCGACCAGCGCATCTTCTCCAGGCCGCCCTCGTACATCAGGTCGACGATCAGCTTGAGCTCGTGCAGGCACTCGAAGTAGGCGATCTCCGGCTGGTAGCCGGCCTCGACCAGGGTCTCGAACCCGGCCTTCACCAGGGCTGCGGTGCCACCGCAGAGGACGGCCTGCTCACCGAACAGGTCGGTCTCGGTCTCCTCGGTGAAGGTGGTCTTGATGACGCCGGCCTTGGTGGCGCCCAGGCCCTTGGCGTAGGACAGCGCGAGGTCGAAGGCCTTGCCCGAGGCGTCCTGCTCGACCGCGACGATCGCGGGGACGCCGCGGCCCTCCTCGTACTGGCGGCGGACCAGGTGGCCCGGGCCCTTCGGGGCGACCATGCAGACGTCGACGTCCGCCGGGGGCTTGATGAAGCCGAAGCGGATGTTCAGGCCGTGCCCGAAGAACAGGGCGTCGCCCGCCTTCAGGTGCGGCGCGATGTCGGCCTCGTAGACGTCGGCCTGGATCGGGTCCGGCACCAGGATCATGATGACGTCGGCCTCGGCCGCGGCCTCGGCGGGGGTGACCACGCGCAGGCCGGCCTCCTCGGCCTTGGCGCGGGACTTGGACTCCGGCTTGAGGCCGACCCGGACGTCGGCGCCGGAGTCGCGCAGGGACAGCGCGTGGGCGTGGCCCTGGCTGCCGTAGCCGATGACCGCGACCTTGCGGCCCTGGATGATGGACAGGTCGGCGTCGTCTTCGTAGAACAGCTCGGCCACGGGGGCACATCTCCTTGCGTGTTGGTGCCGGGTACGCGGTTTCCTACCGTATGCGCACCCGGCGCGGTGCGGTCGTTTACTTCAGAAGGTGAGACAGCGCTGGGGTCAGGCGCTGCGGTCGAGGGCGCGCAGCGAGCGGTCCGTGATGGAACGCGCGCCGCGGCCGATGGCGACCAGGCCGGACTGGACCAACTCCTTGATGCCGTAAGGCTCCAGCATCCGGAGCATGGCCTCCAGCTTGTCCGAGCTGCCGGTGGCCTCGATGGTCACCGCTTCCGGCGACACGTCGACGGTCTTGGCACGGAACAGCTGGACGATCTCGACGATCTGCGACCGGGTCTCGTTGTCGGCGCGGACCTTCACCAGGACCAGTTCCCGCTGGATCGCAGCGGCCTGGTCGAGTTCGACGATCTTTATCACGTTCACGAGCTTGTTGAGCTGCTTGGTGACCTGTTCCAGCGGGAGGTCCTCGACGTTGACCACGATCGTCATCCGGGACACGTCCGGGTGCTCGGTCGGGCCGACGGCGAGGGAGTCGATGTTGAAGCCCCGACGGGAGAACAGCGCGGCGATGCGGGCGAGCACGCCGGGCTTGTTCTCGACCAGGACGGAGAGGGTGTGCTTGGACATGTGGTTCCTCAGTCGTTCCGGGGTGTCAGGGGCCGTCAGTCGAGGTCGTCGCCGAAGTCGGGCCGGACGCCCTTGGCGAACTGGATCTCGTCGTTGCTGGTGCCGGCCGCGACCATCGGCCACACCATCGCGTCCTGGTGGACGATGAAGTCGATGACCACCGGGCGGTCGTTGATCTCCATCGCCTGCCGGATGACCGCGTCCAGGTCCTCGGGGCGCTCGCAGCGCAGGCCGACGCAGCCCATCGCCTCGGACAGCAGGACGAAGTCGGGGATCCGGGTGCCCTGGGCCGGCGGCGCGATGCCGTCGTGCTCCGGGCCGGAGTGCAGCACGGTGTTGGAGTAGCGCTGGTTGTAGAACAGCGTCTGCCACTGCCGGACCATGCCCAGCGAGCCGTTGTTGATGACCGCGACCTTGATCGGGATGTCGTTCAGGGCGCAGGTGACCAGCTCCTGGTTGGTCATCTGGAAGCAGCCGTCGCCGTCGATGGCCCAGACCGCGGACTCCGGGCGGCCCGCCTTGGCGCCCATCGCCGCCGGGACGGCGTAGCCCATGGTGCCGGCGCCGCCGGAGTTGAGCCAGGTGCCGGGCTTCTCGAAGCGGATGTACTGCGAGCTCCACATCTGGTGCTGGCCGACGCCCGCCGCGTAGATCGCCTCCGGGCCGACCAGTTGGCCGATCCGCTCGATGACCTGCTGCGGGGAGAGCTGGCCGTCCGGGGCCGGCTCGAAGCCCAGCGGGTAGGTCTTCTTCCACGCGTCGAGCTTCTCCCACCACTCGGCGTAGTCGCCCTTGTGGCCGGCGTCGAACTCGGCCTGGACGGCGACGATCAGGTCGGCCAGCACCTCGCGGGCGTCGCCGACGATCGGCACGTCCGCCGGGCGGTTCTTGCCGATCTCGGCCGGGTCGATGTCCGCGTGCACGATCTTGGCGTACGGGGCGAAGCTGTCCAGCTTGCCGGTGACCCGGTCGTCGAAGCGGGCGCCGAGGGTGAACAGCAGGTCCGACTTCTGCAGCGCGGTGACGGCCGGGACGGAGCCGTGCATGCCGGGCATGCCCAGGTGCTGGGGGTGGCTGTCCGGGAAGGCGCCGAGGGCCATCAGGGTGGTGACGACCGGGGCGCCGGTCAGCTCGGCGAGGATCCGCAGCTCGGCGGTGGCGTTCGCCTTGAGCACGCCGCCGCCGACGTAGAGCACCGGGCGCTTGCTGCCGACCAGCAGCTTCGCGGCCTCGCGGATCTGCTTGGCGTGCGGCTTGGTGACCGGGCGGTAGCCGGGCAGCGCGGTCTCGACCGGCCAGCGGAAGGTGGTGGTGGCCTGGAGGGCGTCCTTGGCGATGTCGACCAGGACCGGGCCGGGGCGGCCGGTGGCGGCGATGTGGAAGGCCTCGGCGATCACCCGGGGGATCTCGGCCGGATCGGTGACCAGGTAGTTGTGCTTGGTGATCGGCATCGTGATGCCGCAGATGTCCGCCTCCTGGAAGGCGTCGGTGCCGATCGCCTTGGAGGCGACCTGGCCGGTGATCGCGACGATCGGCACGGAGTCCATGTACGCGTCGGCGATCGGGGTGACCAGGTTGGTGGCACCGGGGCCGGAGGTGGCCATGCAGACCCCGACCCGGCCGGTGGCCTGGGCGTACCCGGTGGCGGCGTGACCGGCGCCCTGCTCGTGCCGGACCAGGATGTGGCGCACCTTGACCGAGTCCATCAGCGGGTCGTACGCGGGGAGGATGGCCCCGCCCGGGATGCCGAAGACGGTGTCGGCACCCACGGCCTCGAGCGAGCGGATGAGCGACTGGGCGCCGGTCATGGTCTCGGCGACGTGCTGGGGAGCCTGGGCGGCCGGGGTGTCCCCGCGGCGGGGGGATGCGGCGTGCTCGGTCATCTGCCTGTCTCTTCTCGGGTTTTGCCGGCCCGGTGCTGCGGGCCCCGGTGCTGCGAGGGTGGGGTCCCGGTCCGGGCCGATCGCCGGCTCTGCCTCAATCGTCCCGCCGATTCCGACGAGTCGGACGTCTCGGGGCGGTCGGGGCCAGGGGTCTTGCGGTTGGAACAGCGTCAGTGCAACAAAAAACCCCTCGTGCCCAAGGGCATGCGAGGGGTGGCGCGTCGGTCTGTCACGAGCGGGGCTTGCGAGCCCACTCAGCCGACGCGCCCGCCAAGTACGAGAATTCGGGTGCGCATGGCAACGACCTTCCTCCCGTCCGGGGTGGCGTGTCAAGCAGGTGGGATGACCGTCTCGCCATGCGGACCGGCTCCCGGACCGGTCACGGCCCGGTGTTCGGGCAGGTCGGGGGCCCCGTGGTGGGGTACGGCACGGCCCCCCTGGGCGTCCGGGCGGCCACCCGTCCGGGTGTCCGCGGCCAGGTAGCCGCGGCGGGCGGAGAGCGTGCCGAGCGGCTTGGGCAGCGGGTAGCCGCGGCGGGCCAGCGCCCGGCGCAGCCGGGTCTCGTCCAGCGGCGGGGCGAAGGCCGAGCCCTGGCCGAACCGGCAGCCCAGCTCCTGGAGGGCGGCGACCTGCCGGGGCAGGTCCACCCCCTCGGCGGCGGTGGCCATCCCGAGGTCCCGGCCGAGCCGCAGGGCGTGCCCGGCCAGGGTGCGGCTGAGCCCGGACTCGCCCAGGTCCTGGACCAGCGTGCGGTCCAGCTTGAGCCCGTCCAGCGGCAGTCGGGCGAGCGCCCCCAGCGAGCCGCTGCCCGCGCCGTAGCCGGCCAGCCAGGTGGAGACGCCGAGTCTGCGCAGCGCGGCCAGCCGGCGGCCGAGCTCGTCCGCGAGCGGGTCCGGGCCCATCCGGGCCACCTCGATCACCAGCTCGCCGGCCGGCAGCCCGCTGTCGCGCAGCGCCGCGGCCACCGTCTCGTACAGGCCGGGCGAGCAGAGCCGCTCGATCGAGAGCCGGACGGCCACCGGGACGGGCGCCGGGGCGCCGGGGCGCCGGCCGGCCGGGTCGCGGCGGTCGGCCGCGGCCGCCACCGCCTCGTGCACCAGCCAGCGGGAGAACCGGGTGGCCGCGTCGCCGTGCTCGGCCGAGCGCATGAACTCGGCCGGGGTGAGCAGCAGCCCGCCCGCCGAACGCCAGCGGGCCTGGGCCTCGACGGCGGTCACCGCGCCGCTGGTCAGGTCCACCACGGGCTGGTGGAGCAGGGTGAAGCCGCCCTCCCGGACGGCCACCCGCAGCCGTTCCTCCAGCTCGGAGCGGCGCTCCAGGTCGGCCCGCATCGCGGGGGCGTAGAGCACCACCCGGCCCTTGCCCTCGGACTTGGCCCGGTACATCGCCAGGTCGGCGTTGCGCATCAGCTCGTCGGCGGCGGCCCTGGGGTCGGCGGCCGGGCCGCGTTCGGGGGTGCCGAAGGCGATGCCGATGCTGGCGGCGACGCCGAGTTCGACGCCGCCGATCCAGTACGGCTCGGAGAGCGCGACCCGCAGCCGCTCGGCCAGTTCCTGGACCTGGAGCCGGCCGAGCGGGCCGCAGACCAGCGCGGCGAACTCGTCGCCGCCGAACCGGGCCACGGTGTCCCCGCAGCGGACGGCGCCCTGCAGCCGGCGGGCCGCCTGCACCAGCAGCTCGTCCCCGACCTGGTGGCCGGCGGTGTCGTTGACCGCCTTGAAGCCGTCCAGGTCGAGGAAGAGCACCGCGATGCCGGCGCCCGTCCCGCCCTGCTGGCCGCGGGTGCCGAGGGCGCCGCGCAGCCGCTGGGCGAACAACGCCCGGTTGGGCAGGTCGGTGAGCGGGTCGTGGAAGGCGTTGTGCTGCAACTGGGCCTGGAGCATGACGCGTTCGGTGACGTCCCGGCTGTTCAGCAGCAGCCCGTCGCGGTGCCGGCTGACGGTCGACTCGACGTGCAGCCACTCCCCGATCCCGGAGCTGATCCGGCACTCCACCCGGGCCGAGGGCTCGACCGTGCCCGGGGTGCGGTGGGCGGCCAGCCGCACCCGCGCGAGGTAGCGGCGGACCTCGGCGAGCACCCGGTCCACGTCCTCGGGGTGGACCAGGTCCAGCAGGTTGCCGCCGACCAGTTCCTCCGGGTCCCGCCCGTAGACGCCGAGCGCCGCCGGGGAGACGTACGAGAGCACGCCGTTGGCCCCGGCGATCATGATGACGTCGCTGGACCCCTGCACCAGGGAGCGGAAGTGCGACTCCTTGTGGGCGAGTTCCTGGGCCAGCGAGAGGTTGTCGAGCAGCATGACGCCTTGCCTGAGGATCAGTGCCAGCCCGACGGTGCACGCGGCCGCGGCCACCACGCGGTCCAACTGCCGTCCGCCGAGGGCGTTGTAGAGGATTCCGGCGGTGCACACCGCGGCCGCCGCGTAGGGCGTGAGCGCACTGAAGGTGGTGGCCACCCGGCGGCGCGGCAGGCCGCCGGCCGAGGGGTGCTCGCGCAGCGGGCGGCGCCAGCGCGAGGACCACGGCGCCCACGCGAGCAGCAGGCTGCCGGAGAACCAGCCGGCGTCCAGCAGTTCGCCGGAATGGTAGTTGCTGTGCAGCTCCGGGGAGGTGAACAGGGCGTCGCAGATGACCGTGACGGCGAGCGCGATCATCGCGGTGTGCACCGCGGCCCGGTTGCCGTCCCGGCCGCCGAAGCGCAGTCCCACCACCAGGCTGACCAGCAGGATGTCCAGCACCGGGTAGGCCAGATTGAGGGCCAGCCGCAGCGGGGAGCCGTCCTCGCCGGCCGCGATCCGGCCGAGCGCCAGGCTCCAGCTGAGGGTGAACAGCGAGCCGGCGATCAGCCAGCCGTCGAGCAGCAGGCACAGCCAGCCGGCCGCCGTCCGCGGGTGCTGGGCGAGCACCAGCACGCCGGTGATGGCGAGCGGGGCGAACAGCAGGAAGGCGTACGGGGCGAGCGAGTTCTGCGGCAGCGCGGTGCGCACGACCACCTCGTACCAGCCCCAGGTGCCGTTGCCGAAGGCCACCATGAGCGAGGAGAGGCCGAACAGCAGCCAGGCCGGGCGGGCGTGGCCGGCGACCGTGCAGCCGTACACCAGGCAGGACAGCGCGGCCGCGAGGGCCGCCGCGGCGAGCCCGAAATCACCCATGAAGGCGGCGAGTTGGTGGGATCCCCAGCTGGTGGCGGCGCCCAGCGCATAGGCCAGGCAGAGCACGCCGAGGACCAGGCCGGGCAGCGAGCGGCTCTCCCGGAGCCGGCCCAGCGGACCGCGTCCGACCGGCCCCGGCGGCTCGGGCGCGGACGTGTCGGCGGGCGGCACGCCCGGTCGTCCGGATCCGGGCAGCACCGTATCGGTGGAGCTCACTCGGCCTCTCCCCCTCCGGCCCGGGGCCTGGCGCCCCGGCCACGGACCACCGGCCGCGCACCTCTCGACCGTACGCGGTGGCCTGGCGCCCCGTCGGGACGGCGGCCCAGGGGGTGGGCGGCCGTCCGGCCACCGCACCGCACCGATGCTCCCGGTCGGGACCCTACACCAATTCCGTCACTCAATGACACGCACACTCAACTTAGAGTAATGGCGACAGAGCGGGGAAAGGCACCCGATTCCGACCGATCGGCCCGGTTGGCGGCGGCGCGCGGGCAGGGGCTCACGCGGCGCGCACGGGAGCACGCAACGGCGCCCGGCCACCCGGGCGGCCCCGGCCGCCGACCGTTCGGGCACGGTCGGCGACCTGCGGGTTCACCGGCCCGAGGGGGCCGGGTCGTCGGGGAACAGCCGCAGCCGGTGGGCCAGCGCGGCGGCCTCGCCACGGCCGCCGACCTCCAGCTTTCCCAGGATGTTGGACACGTGCACGCTTGCGGTCTTCGGAGAGATGTACAGCTCCTCGGCGATCTGCCGGTTGGTCCAGCCCCGGGCGAGCAGCCGGAGCACGTCCCGCTCACGGGGGGTGAGCCCGAAGGAGTCCCCGACCGCCGGGGCCGGTCCCGCCGCCGCGGCCGGGCGCTCCACCGGGGCCAGCGTGAGCCCCGCGCGCTCCGCCAGTGCGGTGACCTGGGCCGCGAGCGGCCGGTCGCCCCGGGCGGTCGCCAGTTCGCCCGCCTCGCGCAGCAGTTCGGTCGCGGCCTCGCGCCGCCCGGCCCGCACCTGGGCCTCGGCGCCGCGCAGCAGCGCGAGCGCCAGCGGGTACGGCAGCCCGGTCGACCGCAGCTCGGTGGCCGCCTCCGCCCACTGCCCGGTGGTGTCCGCGGCCGCGGCCCGGGCCAGCTCGGCCTCCAGCAGCCGGGCCCAGCCGTGGTGCAGCGGCGACTGGGGCCGCAGCTGGGTGGCCGCGGCGGCGATCGCGGTCAGCGCCTCGGCCCGGCCCGCGCCGGTCTCCGGCACGCCCAGGCTGTCCGCCTCCACCCCGGCGGCCTCCACCAGCAGCGGGTAGACGTCGGACTCGTAACCGAGCCGCCCGTCCTCCGCGAGCGCGGCGAGCAGTTCCGCCCGGGCGTCCAGCGGCCGCCCGTTGTGCGCGGCGATCCGCACCGCCAGGCGGCTGATCGGCACGCTGTGCTGCGCCTGGCCGAAACGGTTCGCCGACCGGGCCTGCGCCAGCATGGTCGCCGCAGTCGCGAAGTCCCCGCGCAGCACGGCGAGGTCGCCGCGCATCCGGTCCAGGAACTCCGCGTGGGAGCCGGGCAGGCCGATCAGCTCGCTGGCGGTGAGCAGTTCCTCCGCCTCCCGCACCTGCCCGAGGTCGGCGAGCGCCTCGACCAGGTTGCCGGTCAGGATGTTGCCGATGTTGCGCTGCAGCCCGTTGCCGTCCGCGAACTCCAGCCCCTCCCGGGCCAGTCGGACGGCCTCCTCGGCCCGGCCCAGTCCGCGCTGCATGCTGGCCAGGTTGTTGATGCCGCGCAGCAGGAGGTCCGGGATGCCCAGCGCCCGGGCCCGCTCGACCGCGGCCGTCAGCTCGGCCAGCCCGCCCTCGGCGTCGCCCAGCAGGTCGTAGCGCAGGCTGCCGAGGGTCATCCGGGCGTGCACCTCGACCGAGTGGGCGCCGACCTCCCGGGCGATCCCGATCGCCCGCTCGGCCAGTTTGAGGTGTTCGAGGCGGGGCGCCCGGACCACCGCCACGCCCGCGGCCAGGGCGAACACCTCGGCCTGGGTCGCGGACGGCGGCAGGTGCTCCACCAGCCGGTGGGCGCGGGTGATCTCCTCGTCGTCCCCGGAGCGGCGCAGGTTGCCCAGCATCCGGGCCCGGTTGATCCGGAACCAGGCCGCGCGCACCGGGTGCTCGGCCTCGTCGACCAGCCGGATTCCGCGCTTGGCCAGGCTCAGCCCGCGCTCGCGGTCACCGCAGCGCCGGGCCGCGACCACCGCCTCGGCCAGCACGTCGACCAGCTGGATCCGGTCGCAGTCCGCGTCCGCGGGGCTGTGGTCGCAGGAGCCGGGCGGGTAGGTCTCGGCCCAGTCGTACGGGCGCAGGGTGTGCGCCAGCACCTCCTCGGAGACCAGGTCCCACAGCTCCAACCCCCGCTCCAGCATGCCGAGTTGCTCGGCGAAGGCGTTGCGGCGCCGGGCCGCGCGGGCGGCGTCCAGGGCGGTCGGCAGGGCCCGGGCCGGGTCGTGGGCGTGGTACCAGTAGTTGGCCAGCCGGGCGGGCAGCGCGTCGGCCGGGACGAGTTGCGGCCGGGCCTCCACCGCGAGCGCGAACTTGCGGTTGATCCGGTGCCGTTCGCCGGGCAGCAGGTCGTCCGAGACGGCCTCGCGGACCAGCGCGTGCCGGAACCGGTAGCCCTCGCCCTCGCTGTCCGGGCGCAGGATGTTGGCGCCGACGGCCGCCCGCAGCGCCTCGATCAGCGCCTCCTCGTCGTCGGCCAGGACGGCGGCCAGCAGGGCGTGTTCGACGTGCGAGCCGCCCTCGGCGGCGATCCGCACCACCTTCTGGGCCTCCTCGTCCAGGCTCTCCACCCGGACCAGCAGGATGTCCCGCAGCGAGTCGGTGAGGCCGGCGCCGCAGCCGTCCTCGAAGGCGGTGGCCAGCTCCTCGACGAAGAACGGGTTCCCCTCCGAGCGGCGCAGGATCCGGTCCACCAGCTGGCGGTCGGGGGCGCCCGTGCCGAGGATGCCGGCCAGCTGGGCCGCGACCTCGCGGCGGCCGAAGCGCTCCAGCTCCAGGCGCTGCACGGTGCGCAGCCGCTCCAGCTCGGCCAGGAAGGGGCGCAGCGGGTGGCGGCGGTGCAGGTCGTCGGTGCGGTAGGTGGCGACCAGCAGCACCCGGGAGCGGTGCAGGGTGCGCACCAGGAAGGCGAGCAGTTCGCGGGTGGAGCGGTCGGACCAGTGCAGGTCCTCCACGGCGAACACGAGGGTACGTTCCGCGCCGAACCGTTCGAACAGTCTTGCGGTGTGCTCGAACAGTCGGGCCCGGCCGTACTCGTCGTTGGGTTCGCCGTCCCCCTCGCCGAACTCGGAGAGCAGCCGGGCGAGATGGCCCTCGCTGCCGGCCGCGGCCGCCTCGAACTCGGCGCCCAGCGCGCGGTGCAGCCGGCGCAACGCGGCGGCGAGCGGCGCGTAGGGCAGGCCCTCGGCGCCGACCTCCAGACAGCTGCCGAGCGTGGTGACCGCTCCCCCGTCGGCGGCCCGCTGGAGGAACTCCTCCAGCAGCCGGGTCTTGCCGATCCCGGCCTCGCCGCCGATCAGCACGGCCTGCGGGCTGCCGGTGCCCGCCCGGCGCAGCGCGTCGGTCAGTTCGGTGATCTCGCTGCCGCGGCCGACGAAGACGGGACTCACCGATATCTGCTGCATGGAGGCGAGCATGCCATAGCCGGAGCCACTGGTGAGAGGGGTTATCTCGCGGGGCGAACGCCCGGAGGGGAAGGCGCTCCCCCGCGGCGCCTCCCCCTCCGGAACTGCATCGGCACCGTCCTGGTGCCGGGTCGTCAGCATTCCGTCTGACGCACGGGGCGACGCTGGAAGCGGGCGGCCACCGGACGGCGGCGCAGCCGGGCGACCTGCTTGGCCTCGCGGACCAGACGCTCGTGCTCGGCGCGGGCTTCGAGCTCGTGGGCGTGCTGCTGGATGAGCTGGTACTCGATCACTTCGGGTTCCCCCCTGGGGTTTCGCCTTCGTTTCCCTGACATGTAAGAGCTTCCTCCCCCAGTGGGGGGTGCCACATCGGGAGCGTGCCCCATCTTCCGAAGGCCGAGTGCCTTAGATTCGGCGCCAGAAAAGGTTTAAGGCCCCGTCTCACCTAGATACGTAGGTGAGACGGGGCCTTAGGCCTTACTTAGGGGGCCTTAGACGCCTTAGACGCCTTAGGAAGGCGGGCTTGACGGCCTAGGCCGCCGAGCCTTCTCAGGTGGCTCAGGCCGAGACGCCCAGCTTCTCCAGGATCAGGTCCTTGACCCGGGCCGCGTCCGCCTGGCCACGGGTGGCCTTCATGACCGCGCCGACCAGCGCGCCCACGGCGGCGACCTTGCCGTCGCGGATCTTGGCGGCGATCGCCTCGTTCTCGGCGATGGCCTGGTCGACCGCGGCGCCCAGCGCGGAGTCGTCCGAGACCACGGCCAGGCCGCGCTTCTCGACGACCTCGTCCGGCTCGCCCTCGCCGGCCAGCACGGCCTCGATGACCTGGCGGGCCAGCTTGTCGTTCAGCTTGCCCTCGGCGACCAGCGCGGTGACCCGGGCGACCTGCGCCGGGGTGATCGGCTGCTCGCTCAGCTCGGTACCGGTCTCGTTGGCGCGACGGGCCAGCTCGCCCATCCACCACTTGCGGGCCTGGTCGGCGGGGGCGCCGGCCGCGATGGTCTCCTGGATCGGCTCCACCGCACCGGCGTTGAGCACCGACTGCATGTCCTTGTCGGTCAGGCCCCACTCGGCCTGCAGCCGGGCGCGGCGCACCCGCGGCAGCTCCGGCAGCCCGGCCCGCAGCTCCTCGACCCACGCCCGGGCAGGGGCCACCGGCACCAGGTCCGGCTCGGGGAAGTAGCGGTAGTCCTCGGCGTTGTCCTTGATCCGGCCCGAGGTGGTGGAGCCGTCCTCCTCGTGGAAGTGACGGGTCTCCTGGACGATGGTGCCGCCGTCGGTCAGCACGGTGGCGTGCCGCTGGATCTCGAACCGGGCGGCCCGCTCCACGCTGCGCAGGGAGTTGACGTTCTTGGTCTCCGAGCGGGTGCCGAAGGTCTCGGTGCCGTTCGGGCGCAGCGACAGGTTGACGTCGCAGCGCATCTGGCCCTTGTCCATCCGGGCCTCGGAGACGCCCAGCGCCTTGATCAGCTCGCGCAGCTCGGCCACGTAGGCCTTGGCGACCTCGGGGGCGCGCTCGCCGGCGCCGACGATCGGCTTGGTGACGATCTCGATCAGCGGGATGCCGGCCCGGTTGTAGTCGAGCAGCGAGTGGGTGGCCCCGTGGATGCGACCGGTGGCGCCGCCGACGTGGCTGGACTTGCCGGTGTCCTCCTCCATGTGGGCGCGCTCGATCTCCACCCGGAAGGTCGTGCCGTCCTCCAGCTGCACGTCGAGGTAGCCGTTGAAGGCGATCGGCTCGTCGTACTGCGAGGTCTGGAAGTTCTTGGGCATGTCCGGGTAGAAGTAGTTCTTCCGCGCGAACCGGCACCACTCGGCGATCTCGCAGTTCAGCGCGAGGCCGATCTTGACGGCCGACTCCACGCCGATCGCGTTGACCACCGGGAGCGAGCCCGGCAGGCCCAGGCAGGTCGGGCAGGTCTGGCTGTTCGGCTCGGCGCCCAGCTCGGTCGAGCAACCGCAGAACATCTTGGTCTTGGTACCCAGCTCGACGTGGACCTCAAGGCCCATCACCGGGTCGTACGACGCGAGAGCGTCCTCGTAGGAGACCAGGTTCATGACGCTCACAGCGTCCCTTCTCACTTGAAGCTTGGGAGGTACGGGCCCGGCCGCCGCATCGCGCGGGGCCGGGCCGGGGCGCTCGGATCGACTCAGCCCAGCAGCACGTCGTCGGAGGCGAGCTGACGCAGCTCGCGCACCAGCAGGGCGGTGCCGGTGATCAGCGCGGCGGCGCCGACCAGGGCGTTGACCAGCTTGAGGGTGTCGCTCTCCTCGCGCGCCTTGCGGACGTCCTTGACCACGGAGATCGCACCGAACGCGCTGGTGCCGATGGACAGCCACAGCCCGGGCTTGCTGTGCTTGAACCCCTTGAGGGAGCTCTGGGCCTTGAGGGAGCTCTGGGCCTTGACGGAGCTCGGGGCCTTGGCCTTCTCGATCTTGCTCACAGTGCCGGTACCTCCTCCAGCAGGGTGTGCCCCCACTTGTCGTTGAGTGCGGCCTCGACGGCACCGCCCACGCGGTACAGGCGGTCGTCCGCCATCGCGGGAGCGATGATCTGCAGGCCGACCGGGAGATTGTCCTCCGGCGCCAGGCCGACCGGCAGCGACATGGCCGCGTTGCCCGCCAGGTTGGACGGGATCGTGCACAGGTCGGCCAGGTACATCGCCATCGGGTCGTCGGCGCGCTCGCCGATCGGGAAGGCGGTGGTCGGCGTGGTCGGCGAGACCAGCACGTCCACACCGGCGAAGGCGGCGTCGAAGTCCCGCGAGATGAGCGTGCGGACCTTCTGGGCCGAGCCGTAGTAGGCGTCGTAGTAGCCCGAGGAGAGGGCGTAGGTGCCCAGGATGATGCGGCGCTTGACCTCGTCGCCGAAGCCGGCCTCGCGAGTCAGCGCGGTGACCTCCTCGGCCGAGCGCGAGCCGTCGTCGCCGACCCGCAGGCCGTAGCGCATGGCGTCGAAGCGGGCCAGGTTGGAGGAGCACTCCGACGGCGCGATCAGGTAGTACGCCGGCAGCGCCAGGGTGAAGGACGGGCAGGACACCTCGACGACCTCGGCGCCCAGCTCGCGCAGCAGCTCCACCGACTCGTCGAAGCGCTGCATCACGCCGGTCTGGTAGCCCTCGCCGGCGAACTCCTTGACGACGCCGATCCGCATGCCGCGGACGTCGCGCATCCTCGCGGCCTCGACCACGGCCGGGACGGGCGCGTCGATCGAGGTGGAGTCCAGCGGGTCGTGGCCGGCGATGGCCTCGTGCAGCAGGGCCGCGTCCAGCACCGTGCGGGCGCACGGGCCGCCCTGGTCCAGGCTGCTGGAGAAGGCGACCAGGCCGTAGCGGGACACCGAGCCGTAGGTCGGCTTGACGCCGACGGTGCCGGTGACGGCGCCGGGCTGGCGGATCGAGCCGCCGGTGTCGGTGCCGATCGCCAGCGGGGCCTCGAAGGCGGCCAGCGCGGCGGCCGAACCGCCGCCGGAGCCGCCCGGGATGCGGGTGAGGTCCCACGGGTTGCCGGTCGGGCCGTAGGCCGAGTTCTCGGTGGAAGAGCCCATCGCGAACTCGTCCATGTTGGTCTTGCCGAGGATGACCACGCCCGCGTCCTTGAGACGGGTGGTCAGGGTGGCGTCGTAGGGCGGGATCCAGCCCTCGAGCATCTTGGACCCGCAGGTGGTCGGGATGCCCTTGGTGGTGAAGACGTCCTTGAGCGCGAGCGGGACGCCGGCCAGCGGGCCCAGCTCCTCGCCCTTGGCGCGCTTGTCGTCGACGGCCCTGGCGGCGGCCAGCGCGCCCTCGGTGTCGACGTGCAGGAAGGCGTTGACCTTCTTGTCGACGGCCTCGATGCGGTCCAGGTGCGCCTGGGCGACCTCGACGGCGGAGACCTCGCCCTTGGCGATGGCGCCCGCGGTCTCGGCCGCGGTGTACTTGATCAGCTCGGTCATCTCGGTCAGTCCTCCCCGAGGATCTGCGGCACACGGAAACGCTGCTCCTCGGCGGCGGGGGCGCCGGACAGCGCCTGCTCCGGGGTCAGCGACGGTCGCACCTCGTCCGCGCGCATGACGTTGGTCAGCGGCAGCGGGTGGGAGGTCGGCGGGACGTCCTGTCCGGCGACCTCGGAAACGCGGGCGACCGCGCCGATGATCACGTCGAGCTGCTCGGCGAAGTGGTCCAGCTCTTCGGGCTTCAGCTCAAGACGCGACAGCCGGGCGAGGTGGGCGACCTCCTCGCGCGTGATGCCAGGCATGCAGCGATCCTCAGGGTGAGTTCTGGTGAGACCCGGCGACGCCTGCGGCGGTGCCGGGCCCGGGCAGGAGCAGCCGGGTTCGGCGCTCCGTCCTCGTGGTCTTTGGACCCCATCCTATGGGGCCCGGCCCGGCCACCGGCCAACGAGTGGACCTGCGGCCCCGTTACCGTCCCCGTCGCCCCCGTCACCCCCGCCGCTACTGCGGCCCGGTACGGGCCCAACCCTGCGCGCCCGGCGTCTGGAAGCCGACCTGCGCGGCGGGCAGCGCCTGGCCGCGCTGCCCGGCCTGCAGGGCGGGCGGCAGCACCGGCGGGAGGGTCGGCGGCCGCACCGGCGACAGCGGGGACGGCCGGTCGGCCGGCTTGACCGCGGCGGCGCGGTCGACCGGCTTGATGATCGACGGGAGCTGCGGCGGCGCGCCGAGCCGCTCCACCGTCGGGGCGCCGGTGGTGCGGTGCACCCGCAGCCAGGCGGTGGCCTGCTCGGCGGGCAGCGCGGCGGACACCAGCCAGCCCTGGACGGCGTCCACGCCCATGCAGTGCAGCCGCTCCCAGGTCTCGTCGTCCTCGACGCCCTCGGCGACCACGGTCAGGCCGAGCGAGTGGGCCAGCTCGACCGAGCAGCGGACCACCGCCGCGTCGTGGTCGTCGGCGACCATCCGGGAGACGAAGGAACGGTCGATCTTGAGCTCGCCGACCGGCAGGCTGCGCAGCCGCACCAGCGAGGAGTGCCCGGTGCCGAAGTCGTCCAGGGACATCCCGACGCCGTAGCCGCGCAGTTCCGCCAGGGTGTCGGCGGCGCGCCGGGAGTCGTCCAGCAGCAGCCGCTCGGTGATCTCCAGCTGGAGCGCGTGGGCCGGCACCTGGTGGCGGACCAGGTGCCCGGCGACGCGCTGGGCGAAGCCGGGGTTGAGCACGTCGCGCGGCGAGACGTTGACCGCGACCTGCACCTGGAGGCCCTGCTCGCGCCAGTAGGCGAGCTGGCCGACCGCCGCCTCCAGCACGTAGTCGGTGAGCCGGGGCATCAGTCCGCTGGACTCGGCGAGCCCGACGAACTCGTCCGGGGAGACCTTCCCCTGCCCGGGCCGCTCCCAGCGCAGCAGCGCCTCCAGGCCGACCACCCGGCCGTCGAAGGCCACCTTCGGCTGGTAGTGCAGCTGCACCTCGCCGGTCTCCAGGGCCCGGCGGAGGTCCCCGAGCAGGCCGATCCGGTACGGGGTGTCGGCGTCCTGGGTCTCGTCGTACTGGGCGACCCCGCTGCACTCGCGCTGAGCGTGGCCCATCGCCACGTCGGCGCGGCGCAGCAGCGACTCGGCGTCCTGGGCGCCCTGCGGGTAGACGCAGACTCCGGCGCTGGCCTCCAGCACCAGCAGCAGGCCGTCCAGCCGGATCGGCGCGGCGAGTTCGGCGATCAGGGCCTTGGCGACCCGCTCCAGGCTGTCGGGGCAGTTGATGCCGGGGAGCAGGACGGCGAACTCGTCGCCGCCCATCCGGGCCACCATGGGGCGTCCGCGCCGGTAGTGCCGGGGCAGGCCGGCGAAGACGTCGTCGATGGACTCCCGGGTGGCGCTGCCGGCCGGGCCGCCGGAACGCAGCGCCCGGTGCAGTCGGCGGGCGATGTGAACCAGGAGGCGGTCACCGGCCGTATGACCAAGTGTGTCGTTGAGTGATCGGAAGCGGTCGAGGTCAAGCAGGATGAGACCGACGCTGTACCCTTCCTCGCGCTCGACGATCGCCTCCTGGGCGGCCAGCAGCAAGGCCTGACGGTTGGGCAGATCCGTCAGGGGATCGGTCAGCTGGTCGCGGGCCCGGTCCCGGGCGATCCGCCAGGCCGCCACCAGGACGGCCAGCGGTACCGCGAACAGCGGCAGCAGTTCGGGTTCGAACCGGTAGACCAGGACGGCCAGCGGGATGAGCGGCGCGGCTCCGGCCAGCAGCACGCCGAGCAGCAGGACCGCACCTGCCACCCCCTGCGGCGGGCGTGTGGGCGCGCCGCCGGTCGAACGATCCATAAGCCCTGTCCTCCGTCGGGCCCGCCCCGTCAGGCCGCCTTACGGTGAGGCACCGTGCCGGTACCGACAGCTGCCGGGCATGGAGCGACCCCGAGGAGCACCGGCTCGGCCGGTGCCCCCACCCCTGCTGACACTCTGTTGCGCTCCAGGGTATGCCGGGGTCTCCCCGGTGGGCAGACTTTCGGACAACCGGAAACGCGCCACCGCGCCCGGGTGTCGCACAGTGACACAATGCCCGCTTTCACCGGGCGGCACCCGGTGACGCCGCATCAGGACGATAACAACCCGGATCCGGCCGGCGGCGGCCCGGGTCCGCCCGGGGTCAGCCCTCCGCGGGTGCCTCGACGACCTCCTCCGCCGCGGCGGGCTCCGGAAGTCCCAGGTGGGCGCGGGCGGCAGACGGTCCGTCGGCGAGCAGCACCGCGAAGCCCGCGTCGTCCAGGACCGGCAGGCCGAGCTGAACTGCCTTGTCATACTTGGACCCTGGGTTATCACCGGCGACCACGAAGTCGGTCTTCTTCGAAACCGAACCGGTCACCTTCGCTCCACGCGAGGTCAGCGCCTCCTTGGCGCCGTCCCGGGTGTGGCCCGCCAGCGTCCCGGTGACGACCACGGTCAGGCCCTCCAGCGGGCGCTCCGCCTCCTCCTCGTCCGCGAACTCCTCGACGAAGCGGACCCCGGCGGCCCGCCACTTCTCCAGGATCTCCCGGTGCCACTCCTCCTCGAACCACTCCCGGATCGAGCGGGCGATGGTCGGGCCCACGCCCTCGACCGCCGCCAACTCCTCCTCGGTGGCCGAGAAGACCCGGTCCAGGTCACGGAACTCGCGCGCCAGCTCCTGCGCCGCCACCGGGCCCACGTGCCGGATCGACAGGCCGTTCAGGAAGCGCCAGAGCGGGCGGTCCTTCGCCCCCTCCAGGTTGTCCAGCAGGGTCTGCAGCGACTTCTTCGGCTCGCCCTTGGTCGTGGCGAAGAAGAAGACCTCCTTCTCCTTGCCCGTCCGGTCGTCCAGCTTGGGCATGCCGGTCTTCTGGTCGCGCACCAGCACCTTGATCGGCAGCAGCTGCTCCGCCGTCAGCCCGAAGACGTCCCCCTCGTTGTGCACCGGGGCCTCGGCCGGCTCCAGCGGCTGGGTCAGCGCGGTCGCCGCGACGTAGCCCAGCCCCTCGACGTCCAGGCACTGCCGGCCGCCGAGGAAGGCGATCCGCTCCCGGATCTGGGCCGGGCAGTGCTGGGCGTTCGGGCAGCGCAGGTCGATGTCCCCCTCGGACATCGGGCGCAGCTCGGCGGCGCACTCCGGGCAGTGCGAGGGCATCACGAAGGCCTGCTCGGTGCCGTCCCGCAGGTCGTAGACCGGGCCGAGGATCTCCGGGATGACGTCACCGGCCTTGCGCAGCACCACGGTGTCGCCGAGCAGGACGTCCTTGGCCTTGACCACGTCCTGGTTGTGCAGCGTCGCGTACTGCACCATCGAGCCGGCCACCTTCACCGGCTCGGCCAGCACCGCGTACGGGGTGGCCCGGCCGGTGCGCCCGACGCCGACCTTGATCTCGGCCAGCTTGCCGGTGACCTCCTCCGGCGGGTACTTCCAGGCGATCGCCCAGCGCGGGGACTTGGAGGTGGCGCCGAGCCGGCCCTGGAGGGCGATCTCGTCCACCTTGACCACGACGCCGTCGATCTCGTGCTCGACCGAGTGCCGCTGCTCGCCGAAGTACTTGATGAAGGCGCGCACGTCGGCCAGCGTGCCGACCACCTTGTTGTGCCGGGCGGTGGGCAGACCCCAGTCGTGCAGCAGCCGGTAGGCGTGCGACTGGTTGTCGATGTCGAAGCCGACCCGGGCGCCGATGCCGTGCACCACCATGTGCAGCGGGCGGGAGGCGGTGACGTGCGGGTCCTTCTGGCGCAGCGAACCGGCGGCGGCGTTGCGGGGGTTCATGAACAGCCGGATCATCGCCCGGGGCCGCTTGCCCTCCTTGGCGCGCTCCTCGTTCTCCTGCCGACGGCGCTCGTTCTCCGCCGCGAACGAGGCGTTGAGCGCGTCGAACTCCTCGGTCGGGAAGTAGACCTCGCCGCGGATCTCCACCAGCGCCGGGAGGTCGTCGCCCTTGAGCCGGTGCGGGATCTCCTTGATGGTGCGGACGTTGGCGGTGATGTCCTCGCCGACCCGGCCGTCGCCGCGGGTCGCCGCCTGCACCAACTGGCCGTTCTCGTAGGTGAGGTTGACGGCCAGGCCGTCCACCTTGAGCTCGCACAGGTAGTGGTACTCGATGCCGTGCAGCTCGGTGGCGACCCGGTCCGCCCAGGCGCCGAGCTCCTCGTCGTCCATCGCGTTGTCCAGGCTGAGCAGCCGCTCGCGGTGCTCGACGGCGGCGAACAGCGCGGTGGGGGCGCCGCCGACCCGCTGGGTCGGCGACTCCGGCGTCACCAGGGCCGGGTGCTCGGCCTCCAGCTCCTCCAGTTCGCGCATCAGCGCGTCGAACTCGGCGTCGCTGACGACCGGCGCGTCCTGCTCGTAGTACCGGGCGCGGTGGTCGGTGATCTCCTGCGCCAGCTCGGCGTGCCGCCGGCGCACCTCCGCCGGGACGTCCTCCCAGCCCTCGACAGCCGTCACCGCAAGCCCTCCTACGTTCTCATTCCGGGTTGTCCACCAGGCTCTGCGCCGCCCGCGCAGCGAGCTGCAGCGCCGTGCGCGCGTAGGCAGGGGAGGCCCCGGCGAGCCCGCAGGTCGGCGTCACCAGCACGCGGCGGCCCAGCAGCTCCGGAGCGAACCCGAGCCTGCGCCACAAGGTCCTGATCCCCTGGACACTACCGGCCGGGTCGGACACCGCCTGGTCAACGGAGGGCACGACACCGGCGAGGATCGCCGTGCCGCCCTCCACCGCCTCGCCCAGGTCGTCGTCCTGGCGCTCGGTGAGGAGGGAGAAGTCCAGCGAGATCCCGGCGACTCCGGCCCGGCGCAGCAGCGGCACCGGCACCTCCGGCGCGCAGGAGTGCACCACGACCGGCGCGTCCAGGCCGCGGATCAGCTCGCGCAGCACCTCCTCGGCGACCTGCCGGTCGACGGCGCGCAGCCGCTGGAAGCCGCTGGCGGTCCGCACCGACCCGGCCAGCACGGCGGGCAGCGAGGGCTCGTCCAGCTGGAGCACCACCTCGGCCCCCGGCACGCGCTTGCGGACCTCGGCGAGGTGGCGGCGCAGCCCCTCGGTGAGCGAGCCGGCGACGTCCCGGCAGGCGCCGGGGTCGGCGAGCGCCTTCTCGCCGTGCTTGAGCTCGATGGCGGCCGCCAGCGTCCAGGGGCCGACGGCCTGGAGCTTGAGCGCCCCCCGGTACCCCTGGGTGTACTCCTCCAGGGCGTCCAGGTCCTCGCCGAGCCAGGAGTGGGCGCGGCGGGTGTCCCGGCCGGGGCGGTCGGCGAACCGCCAGCCGCTGGGCTCGGTCTGCGCGAAGAGCTCGACCAGCAGGCCGGCGCTGCGGCCGATCATGTCGGCGCCCGGCCCGCGGGCGGGCAGTTCGGGCAGGAACGGCAGCTGCTCCAGCGCCCCGGTGGAGGTCCTGGCGGCCTCCCGGGCGTCGGTGCCGGGCAGCGAGCCGACGCCGGTGGCGGCGCCGCGCAGGTCGGGGAAGGGGTGTCCGGTGCTCACCCGTCCGAGCCTAGTGCGCGGCGCCGCCGACGTTCGCCGGTGTCCCGGTCAGCGCCGCCGGTCAGCGGCCGGGGCGGACGGTGATGTCGGTGATCTCGGCGTCCCGGGAGGCGTCCAGGGCCGCCAGGACGGCCTTCGCGACGGACTCCGGCTCGATCCAGCGGGCGGCGTCGTACTCCTTGCCCTCCTGCTGGTGCACCTTGGCCTGCATCGCGGTGGCGGTGCGGCCCGGGTAGACCGAGGTGACCCGCACACCGTTCCCGTGCTCCTCCTGGCGCAGCGCGTCGGCGAGCGCCTTGAGCCCGTGCTTGCTGGCCGCGTACGCCGACCACTCGGCGTGGGCGGTGAGGCCGGCGCCGGAGTTGACGAACACCACGTGGCCCTTGGCCAGGCGCAGCGAGGGCAGCAGCAGCCGGGTCAGCTCGGCGGGGGCGACCAGGTTGACGTTCAGGGTGTCCTGCCAGGCCTTCACCGGCAGGTCGCCCACCGTGCCCAGCTCCACCGCGCCGGCCACGTGCAGGACGGAGTCCAGCTCGACGGGCAGGGCCTGGTGCCCGAAGGCCCAGGACAGCTTGGCGGGGTCGCCGAGGTCGCCGACCAGGGTGCGGGCACCGGGGAAGCGGTCCCGCAGCTCGCCGGCCCGCCGGGCGTCCCGGGCGAGCAGCCAGAGTTCGTCCCCGCGCTCGGCGAGCTTCTCGGTCAGGACGGCGCCGATGCCGGAACCGGCACCGGTGATCAGGTGTGCAGCCATGGTCCCGATCCTCTCAGGCCTTGAGCAGCGCGAAGACCTCGGCCGGCGTGTCGGCGAAGCCGACCAGCTCGGCCAGCGGCCGCGGCAGGAAGCCCTCGGCGTCCATCCGCTCCAGCTGGGTGCGCAGGCCCGTGTAGAAGCCCTCGGTGTCCAGCAGGACCACCGGCTTGTCGAAGATCCCGTGCTTCTTGAGCTCCAGCACCTCGGTGACCTCGTCCATCGTGCCCAGCCCGCCGACCAGCACCACGACGGCGTCCGCCCGGGCGGCCAACTCCCGCTTGCGCTCGGCCAGATCGGCGGTCATCACCAGCTCGTCGGCACCGTCGTATCCCTTGTGCCTGAGCATCTCGACCAGCACGCCGACGAGTCGGCCGCCGGCCGCCTTCGCCTCGTCGGCGAGCAGGCCCATCAGGCCGGCGTTGGAGCCGCCCCAGACCAGGGTGTGCCCGCCCTCCCCGAGCAGCCGGGCGAATTCGGCGGCGGGGGCGGAGTAGCGGTCGTCGAGCGAGTACGCGGAGCAGAAGACGCAGATGTTCATGATGCCGTCCGGTCTATCACGTCCGCCCGCCGCCGCTCACCGGCTTTACCCCCGGCTCCCTCCTCACCGACGACTCCCCGCAACCCCTAGGGTGCTGTCCGTGCGCCACCTCGAGATATCCGACCTGATCACGGCCGTGGACCCGCGCGACGGCCGACGGCTCCCGGTCCGGCGCGACGACGTCGTCCGGCAGCTGCGCGAGAGCGGCGACGGGCGCGCGGCCCGGATCGTCGCCGGGCTGCCCACCGACCGGGACGGCGCACTCGACCCCGGTGCCGTGGACCGCCTGCTGATCAGCGTGCACACCGAACTCCAGCAGTTGAGCGAGGAACTGCGCATCGGCGAACGCCTGGTCCACGTCCTCGGTCCGCTCTTCACCGCGATCCGGACGGCCACCGGGCAGCCCGGGCCGTACCGCCTGGTCGACATCGGGTGCGGTCTCGGCTACCTGGTCCGCTGGCTGGCGGCCACCGACGCCCTGGGCCCCGACGTCGAACTGGTCGGGGTCGACCTCAACGCCGCGCTGGTCGGCGAGGCGGAGCGCCTCGCCCGCGCCGAGGGACTCGACTGCCGTTTCGTGCACGGGAACGCCTTCGAACTGCCGGAGGCCGCAACGGTCTACGTCTCCACCGGCGTCCTCCACCACTTCCGTGGCCCGGCCCTGACCGAGTTCTTCCGGGCCCAGGCCGCCTCACCGGCACTCGCCTTCTGCCACTTCGACATCGCCTCGACCCGACTGGCGCCCGTCGGCGCCTGGATCTTCCACCTCGCCCGGATGCGCCACCCGCTCGGCCGCCACGACGGCGTCGTCTCCGCGCTGCGCGCGCACAGCGACGAACTGCTGCTGCGCGCCGCCTCGGCACCCGGGATGCGCGCGCTGGTGTACGAACCGCGCGGCCTGTCGAACCCGTTCTGCACCACGCTGCGCCCGGTCATCGGTGTGCGCCCACCGTTGGAGGCACCGCTGCGCCGGACCCTCGGCCGGGCCGCCCGCCGCCTGGTGGGCCCGGAGCACCTCGCCGGGGCCACCCGATGACGCCCGCCGTGCCCCTCGCGTTCCTCGGCCTGGTCGACGCGACGTGCAGCGGCTTCCGCGCCTACGCCGGACGCGACGCCCGCATCCGCAAACACCGGGCCGCGGCCCGGGCCGCCCTGCGCGGGCTGGCCGTCGGGGCCCTCCTGCTGCTCGCCCCCGCGCTGACCGCCGCCCTGCTGCTGCTGACGGCGACCGACCGGGCCGGGGCCTACGCCGCCCTGGCCGCCGGCGGCGACGGGTACCTGCTCCCGCTCGTCCCCTACGCCGCCGCCGTACTGCTCTCCCTCGCCGCCTACTTCGCCCTGCCGTTCCGCGCCAGCACGCTCGCCATGGTCATCGGCCTCGGCCCGCTCACCCTGCTGCGCCCGCTCGCCGTCGCCGCCGCCTGCCTCGGCGCGGTCCTGGGCGGCGGCGGTGCGTCCGGCCTGCTGGTCGGCGCGATCGCGGGCACCGCCATGCTGGGCGTCGAACCCCTGGTGCACCGGCGCTGGTACCGGCGGGTGCAGTGAGGGGCCCGCTGTGACCGGGCGGGCCCGGCACAGCGGGCCCCCGAGGGCGGGGACCGGTGCTGGGAGAGCCCCTCCGGGTTCGCCGCCCAACGGCCGGCCACCCCGGGGGGGTTGCGGCCCGTGTGGGTGCGGTCGAAGAAGGCCCCGACGTACTCCCGGGTCAGCTGCATCCCGCGCTCCGGCGAGGTGGTCGACCCCGCGGGGGCGGGGAGGCCGGCCTCGGCGGCCAGCACGGTGACGTCCGTGAAGCTCGCGTGGTTGGTGCCGGCGACGGTCAGCCAGGGCTTGTAGCCCTTCCAGCCCGCCCAGGTCTGCGCCCAGGAGGTGTCCCCGCCGTTCGTGGAGTGGTTGCTGTCCTTCCCGAGCAGCAGGAACGAGCGGCCCTCGAGCGTGTCGGCCGGGACCGGCTGGAAGAAGGTTCCGTCCATGTTCACCCCGGCCAGGATCCGCCGGTCCTCGGCCATCGCGTTGAGCGTCGACGCGCCGCCGATCGAGTGCCCGGCCATGCCGACGCGGTCGCGGTCGATCAGGTGGGACAGGCGCCACACCGGGTGCTGCCCGGTCAGCTGGTCCAGGACGAAGGAGACGTCCTTCGCCCGGCTGTCCGGCAGCGAGTCCGGCGCGCCGGTGTCGCACAGCGCGCAGCCGGGGGTGCTGCCGTCGGCGAGCGTCTCGCCGGAGTCCTCGTAGGTGTGGCCGACCAGCGCCACCACGTAGCCGTGGGCGGCCAGGTCGGTCGCCAGGCCGGTCAGCGTGGCGCGCGGGTTCTCGAAGCCCGGGGAGAGCACCACCAGCGGGAACCTCCCGCCCGCGGCCTTCGCCCCGGTGTAGGCGTGGGTGTCGACGTCGACCAGGTCCTGCGCCGTGAGCCCGGTGCCGGCCGGCACCCGGGTCGCCAGGAAGCCCTGTGCCTCGCCGGGGGGCATGTACGGGGCCGGCGCCCCGGTGCCCTGCCGGGCCGGGTAGAACATCGACACGGCCAGCTGCCGCGGCCCGGCGGAGGGCACCCACGGATCGGTGCGGCTGCGGTCGGTCAGCCGCAGCACCTCCTCCCCGGCCGCGTACCGCCCGGTCGGGGCGGGCAGCTCGCCGTGGAAGGCGGCGACAGCGGCGGACACGGGCGTGGGCGAAGGCGCGGCCGACGCGGCCGACGCGGCCCCGGCCAGCGGGAGCGGAAGGGCGAGAACGAGCGCTGCGACAGCCGCGATGCGGCGGATTCGGGTCATGTCCCCGACGTTAGGTCCGCGCCCCGACCCCCCGGATCAGCCGACCGAATGCCCTCTCCGGCCCCGCTCATCCCCCCGGCCCAGCCCCGTCATCCCTCCGGATGACACCCCCCGCGACCCCCTCAGACCCGCGCCGCCGGGCGTTCGGTGGTGGCGACCGGGCCTCAGGCGTGCTCGACCAGCGGCCTGGTCACCGGGACCACCGTGAGGATCCCTTCGAGGCCCTTGAAGTCGTCGGGGTTCGTGGTGAACAGGGGCAGCTCCTCGGCGATCGCGATCGCCGCGATCATCAGGTCCGCCACCCGACGCCTGGGCTTGCGCCCGGACCCGACCACGGCGGCGCAGACCCGACCGTAGATCCGAGCCGCTTCGGCATCGAAGGGAATCGGGTCGAACTCGTTCTCGGCCCGCTGGAGCACATCGAGGCGCCGGGCCCGTTCGGCGTGCTCGTCGTAGTCGTTCTGGTCCTCGTTCCGCCGGACCTCGTGCGGTCCGGCGGAGAGTTCGGCGAGGGTGACGGCGCTGACGGCCATCTCGGCCGGGAGTTCGGCCGGGTCCACCCACTTGCGCAGGATCATGATGTTGGTGTCGAGCAGGCCCTGCTGGTGCTCAGGAGCCATGGCGGCCGTCCGCCCACTGCTCGGCCGTGGCCTCCTGGTCGGCCCGGAAGGCCTCCAGGGACAGGTCTGGAGCGCTGCGCGACATGGCCGAGAATTCGGCCCGGGAAACGAACCGGCGACGGCTCCTGAGCGGGATCAGCTCGCCGATCCGGTGCCCGTCCCTGGTCACGGTGAAGGACTGCCCGGCCTGGACGGCGTCCATGATCTCCTCGGGCCTGCTGCGCAGGTCCCGCTGGCTGATCTCGGGTTGCACTGACATGCCTCCAGCGTAGGGGCCGACATGTCGGTGCAGCACGGCGTTCGAACCGATCCGGTCAGCTCCCGACGGGGTGCGCCGCCGGGCGTTCGGTGGTGGCGATGGTGGCGGAGCCGATGACGCGGGTGCCGTCGTAGAGGACGACGGCCTGGCCGGGGGCGATGCCGCGGGCGGGGGTGTCGAGGCGGACGTGGAGGGTGTCGTCGACGACCGAGGCGGCGACCGGCACCTCCTCGCCGTGGGCGCGCAGCTGGGCGGTGTAGCGGCCGTCGGCCAGGGGCTCGGTGCCGCACCAGCGGGGGCGGATGGCGGTCAGGGCGGTGACGTCCAGGCCCTCGACCGGGCCGACGGTGACGGTGTTGTTCACCGGGGAGATGTCGAGGACGTAGCGCGGCTTGCCGTCGGCGGCCGGGCGGCCGATCCGCAGGCCCTTGCGCTGGCCGATGGTGAAGCCGTAGGCGCCGTCGTGCTCGCCGAGCTTGGTGCCGTCCACGTCGAGGATGTCGCCGGTGGCGGTGCCGAGGTGCTGCGCCAGGAAGCCCTGGGTGTCGCCGTCGGCGATGAAGCAGATGTCGTGGCTGTCGGGCTTCTTGGCGACGGCCAGGCCGCGCTGCTCGGCCTCGGCCCGGATGGCGTCCTTGGTGGTGTCGCCGAGCGGGAAGAGGGAGTGGGCGAGCTGGTCGGCGTCGAGCACGCCGAGGACGTAGGACTGGTCCTTGGCGGCGTCCACGGCGCGGTGCAGCTCGCGCGAGCCGTCCGGCCGGTCGACGACGCGGGCGTAGTGGCCGGTGCAGACGGCGTCGAAGCCGAGGGCGATCGCCTTGTCCAGCAGCGCGGCGAACTTGATCTTCTCGTTGCAGCGCAGGCAGGGGTTCGGGGTCCGCCCGGCCGCGTACTCGGCGACGAAGTCGTCGATCACGTCCTCGCGGAAGCGCTCGGCGAGGTCCCAGACGTAGAAGGGGATGCCGATCACGTCGGCGGCGCGCCAGGCGTCCCGGGAGTCCTCGATGGTGCAGCAGCCGCGCGCGCCGGTGCGGAAGGACTGCGGGTTGGCGGACAGCGCCAGGTGCACGCCCGTCACCTCGTGCCCCGCTTCGACGGCGCGGGCGGCGGCGACGGCGGAGTCGACCCCGCCGGACATCGCCGCGAGCACGCGCAGGCGGCCGGTGGACGGAGTGGTCGGGGCACCCGGGAAGTCAGTCATGGTGAGTACAAGCCTACGGGGCCGCCGGACATGCCCGGGGCCCCGGTGCTCCGAGGGACGGGCTACCGGCGGACCGAGGCCAGCCCCGCGTTGCGGGCCCGCTGCACCGCGGGGCCGATGGCCGCCACCAGCGCCGTGACGTCCTCGCGCACCGAGGTGTGCCCGAGCGAGAACCGCAGCGAGGCGCGGGCCAGCAGCGGGTCGACGCCCATCGCGAGCAGCACGTGGCTGGGCTGCGGCACCCCGGCCGAGCAGGCCGAACCGGTGGAGCACTCGATGCCCTGGGCGTCGAGCAGCATCAGCAGCGCGTCGCCCTCGCAGCCGGGGAAGGAGTAGTGGGCGTTGGCGGGCAGCCGCCCCTCCCCCGCCGGGTCGCCGTTGAGCACCGCGTCCGGGACGGCCGCGGCCACCCCGGCGACCAGTTCGTCGCGCAGCGCGCCGAGCGTCACCGCGTGCTCCTCGCGCCGTTCGACGGCCAGCGCGGCGGCGGCCGCGAAGCCGGCGGCGGCGGGGGCGTCCAGGGTGCCGGAGCGCACGTCGCGCTCCTGGCCGCCGCCGTGCAGCAGCGGTACGGGCGTGGCGCCGCGGGAGAGCAGCAGGGCGCCGATGCCGAACGGGCCGCCGATCTTGTGCCCGGTGACGGTGAGCGCGGTGAGGCCGGAGTCGGCGAAGGAGACCGGGACCTGACCGAGCGCCTGCACCGCGTCGGCGTGCATCGGGATGCCGTACTCGGCCGCCACGGCGGCGAGTTCGCGCACCGGCTGGACGGTGCCGACCTCGTTGTTGGCCCACATCACGGTGACCAGGGCGACGGAGCCGGGGTCACGCTCGATCGCGGCGCGCAGCGCCCCGGGGTGCACCCGGCCCAGTGCGTCCACCGGCAGGTACTCGACCGTCGCGCCCTCGTGCTCGGAGAGCCAGTGCACCGCGTCCAGCACGGCGTGGTGCTCGACCGGGCTGGACAGCACCCGGGTGCGGGCCGGGTCGGCGTCCCGGCGGGCCCAGTAGAGGCCCTTGACCGCGAGGTTGTCGGATTCCGTGCCGCCGCCGGTGAGCACGATCTCGCTCGGGCGGGCGCCCAGCGACTCGGCCAGCGACTCGCGGGACTCCTCGACCACCCGGCGGGCCCGGCGGCCGGCCGCGTGCAGGGACGAGGCGTTGCCGACCACCCCCAGGTGCGCCGACATCGCGGCGATCGCCTCGGGCAGCATCGGCGTGGTCGCCGCATGGTCCAGGTATGGCATAACCATCCGATTGTAGAGGGCATGCCCCGGGGCCCCACCAGGCCCGGGCCCGGGTGCGCACCGATCCGGCCACGGCCGCGGCCGGCGGACGCCGGCGTCCGGCACTGGTTTGTACCACTGCGCCGCCCAGCGGTTAGCCTGACGGCCACTTCTCCATCGGGTTCCAGCGTTCCAGGGGGCGCCATGTCGCAGTCGGTCGACCGCGCGCTGACCCTGCTCGGTTCGCTCGGCGACGGGCCGCTCTCGCTGGAGCAGGCCGCGAGCAGCCTCGGGGTGCACAAGTCCACCGCGCTGCGGCTGCTGCGCACCCTGGAGGAGCACGGGTTCGTCCGGCGCCAGCCCGACCTGCGCTACCGGGTCGGCGGCCGGGTGCTGTCGCTGGCGCACCGGGCGCTGGAGGACTTCGACGTCCGGCAGGTCGCCGCGCCGTACCTGGCCGCGCTGAACGCGCGCTGCGGCTACACCGTCCAGCTGGCCGTGCTGCACGACGGCGAGGTGCTCTACCTGGACGAGGTGGCCGCGCCCTCGGCCGCCCGGCCGCCGCGGATCGGGCGCCGCGCCCCGGTGACCGGGACGGCCGTCGGGCGGGTGCTGCTCGCCGGGCTGCCGGAGGACGGCGTCCGTGAGGAGGAGCTGCCGGCCGAGCTGGCGGCGGTGCGCCGCCGGGGCTGGGCGGCAGAGTCGGCCGAGCACCGGGAGCCGGTGACCTGCGTGGCCGCGCCGGTGGCGGGCAGCGGCGGGCGGACGGTCGCGGCCTGCGCGCTGAGCGCCCCGGCCGGCCAGGTGCCGCCGGCCGAGCTGGCCCGGATGCTGCCGGAGCTGCTCTGCACGGCCGAGGCGATCTCGCTGGCCTGCGGCGGCTCGCCTACTCCTCGCTGGTGCGAGAACCGTTGCGGTGCCAGGCCCGCGGGGCACGCCAGCCGTACTTCAGGGCGAGCATCCGCAGGACGAAGGCGGTGAGCGCGGCGGCGGTGCCGGTGGCGCCGGTGAGCCGGTCGGCCCCGATCAGCACGGCCACCAGGGCGGCGCCGACCAGGGCCGGGACGGCGTAGATCTCGCGGTCCCAGCGCAGCAGCGAGGGGATCTCCCCGGCCAGCACGTCGCGGATCACCCCGCCGCCGGCCGCGGTCACCATGCCGAGCGCGATGGAGGCGACGGCGCCGAGCCCGTAGTCGTGCGCCTTGGCGGTGCCGGTGACGCAGAACAGGCCGAGGCCGAGGGCGTCCAGGGTCTGCACGGAGCGGTTGATCCGCTCGACCTCGGGGTGCAGGAAGAACACCACGAGGCCGGCGGCCAGCGGGGTGACGAAGTAGCCGAGGTTGGTGAACGCCGCCACCGGGGTGGCGCCGATCACCAGGTCGCGCATCACCCCGCCGCCGAGGGCCGTGACCTCCGCCAACACGCAGATCCCGAAGATGTCCATGTTCTTGCGGACGGCGAGCAGCGCCCCGGAGAGGGCGAAGACGAAGATGCCGACGAGGTCCAACGATTGCTGCACGTCGGAGGGGAAGATCTGCGAACTCACCGTCCATGTGTACCCGATCCACCCGGCCGTTCCCGACACCGGTCACAGTCCGGATGAAACCGTCTCGCGGACGGGGCCTTCCCGGCCCGAACGGGTGTACCCCCGCCCCACTCCGCTAACCTCCCGCGTGTGAAGCTCACCGGACGCGCATTCCCACGCCGCCAGAACACCCGTGCCGCAGCGGGTGCCGCCCCAGCAGCCTCGTCGAGGCTCGGCTGGCTCGACGCCCTGCGCGGCATAGCCGCGCTCTCCGTGGCGATCTACCACTTCGCGCTGCCGTTCTACTGGCTCCACATCGACCACGCGCCGCGCAATTTCGGGGATCCGGGCATCTTCGGCGTGATGCTCTTCTTCCTGGTGAGCGGGTACATCATCCCGGCCTCGCTGGAGCGGCGCGGCGACGTGCGCTCGTTCTGGGCGGGCCGGTACTTCCGGATCTACCCGGTGGTGATCGTCACCGCGCTGCTGAGCCTGCTGATCCTGCCCCGCAACCACTCGGTCATCCAGGCCTTCGCCTTCGACCACCCGCTGCTCTCGGTGGTGGGCAACGCCCCGATGGTGCAGGACCTCACGGGCGTCCCGAACCTCATCGGGGTGATGTGGACGCTCACCTACGAGATGATCTTCTACTTCTTCGTGACGGCCCTGTTCGTCAACGGCAAGCACAAGAAGAGCGCCCCCCTCGCGATCGGCTTCGCCGGCGCCGCGCTGCTGCTCGGCTCGTGGCTGCCGCTCGGCCTGCTCACCGCCGACGGTGGCCTGCCCGCCAACCGGCACCTGACGGTGGCCGTCCTGGTCATCGTGATCACCGCGATGGTCTGCTTCCTCACCGGCCGGGTCGACCTGACCCGCTGGGGCGGGACGATGCTCGGCGGCCTGGGCCTGGTGCTGGTCGTGCTGAACGGCCGCTCCGCCGCCTTCGAGACCCTGCTGATCTTCGCCACCATGTTCTCCGGGACGGTGCTGTACCGGCTGGAGCACGGCCAGATCGACCGCCTGCCGGCGCTGCTGTGCTGCGGCTTCGTCCTCACCTCGGGCGTCCTGTGCGGCTTCATGTACAACCGCGACAACGCGCTGTGGCGGACCTGGAGCGAGTCCTGGCAGTCGTTCTCCGGCGCCTACCTGGGCGCCTGGGTCGTCTTCGCGATCGGCATGCTGCTGCGCCACCGCCGCTTCCCGCGCTGGCTGACCTGGACCGGCTCGATCAGCTACTCGGTGTACCTGCTGCACAACCCGATCATCCACTTCATGAACTGGAAGCTGGAGGGCCGTCCGCCCTTCACCTCCTGGCAGGACCGCAGCCTGCAGTTCTTCGGGCTGATGGCCGCCCTGCTGGTGATCAGCTACCTCAGCTACCGCCTGGTCGAGATCCCGTTCCAGAACCTGGGCCGCAAGGCGATCAAGGCGCTGAACCGCCGCTTCCCGGCCGAGCTGCCGTCGGCCCGCCCGGCCGCCCCGGCCGCCCCGGCCGCCCCGGCGGCGCGCGAGCCGCAGCCGGCCGACCCGGCCGTGGAGGCCGAGGCACGGCCCGTCCTGGACGGCGCCGGGCGCGGCTGACACC
>NZ_JBHZCY010000096.1:0-36468 GCF_042786665.1 Kitasatospora sp. NPDC059146
AGCGTGATGTCCCCGGCGACCACCGCGACGACGGCGGTGTGCTCGTGGTCGCGGAACGCCCGCTCGGGGTCCTCGTCGACGGGGTCGGTGTCTCGGGGGAGCAGTCCGTCCTCGCGTTGGACGGTGGCCAGCGCCTCCCAGCCCTGCCGCCCGGTGGCCGGTTCGCCGATGCACGCGTCGACGACGAGGAGTTCGGCCACCAGGTCCCACTGTCCGATCTCCGCCCAGATGTCGAGCCAGACCGGCAGCCAGTCGCGCAGGTAGTCGCGCATCGGTGCGGGCAGGCCGTCCGGGCGGGCGCCCCAGTCGGTGAGGTGGAACACGGTGTGGGTGACCTGGTAGCCGGTCATCCAGTTGACGGTCCAGGGCTCGGGGGTCGCGCCGAGCCAGGTGCCGGCGGCCAGGGCGGACCAGTCCGGCCGGTGGCCGAGCCCGACGATCCGTCGGGCGTTGGCCACGGCGAGCCGCCGGTTGGGCTGGACCTCGGCGGCGTGCACGGACCGCAACCGGCTGAGCGAGTCGAGGAGTTCCTCCAGTGCGGGGTGGCGGTACCCGGCCCGGGCGAAGTGGGCGTAGGTCTCCAGCGGGTCGGTCATGGTCAGGTGGCGCAGCTGCCGCTCGTAGAGCAGGTCGCCCTCGCGCAACTGCGCCCAGGCGTGGTCGAGCAGTTCCTGCGCGGCCCGGCTGTCGGCGGGCCCGGTGACGCCGTCGCGCAGTACGAGCGAGGCGGCCAGGGCGACTTCGCCCAGCGGCTTGTAGACGTCGTTGGGGTCGGCGAGGTCGATGACGATGTCGTCGGGGATCCGGCCCAGGCCGTTGCGGTGGGAGGTGTGCAGCCAGCCCAGCGCGCGGGAGGCGAGCCGTTGGGCGGTGGCGAGGACGAGGGTGTCGGTCACGGTACCCGGTTCCCTTCGGCGGTCGGCGGCCGGGAGCGCAGGAGCAGTCGGCGGGCGGCTTCCAGCTCCAGTCCGGTGCGGGCGCTGCCGTCGCCGGCCAGCCGGATCCGCTCCAGGACGGGTTCGAGTTCCAGCCGCGACGGGTGGCCGTCGGCGGCGGCCCGGGCGAGCCAGCGGGTGAGTCGGGCGGCGGTGGTGAGGTCGCGGCGCAGCATGGCGCGGACGGTGCCGCGGGCGAGCGCCGACGTGTTCGTCCGGGCCGTCTCGTGCACCGGACCGTCGAGGCCCGGCAGCGCGAGCGCGGACAGCTGTGCCATCCGCACCGACCAGGCCTGCCAGCCCATGGCGGCCGGGTCGGGGAGCGGGGCCGGTTGTGCTCCGGCGGTCCCGTACGGCGTGCGGGCGAGCAGTTGGCCGGCCGCCCAGTCCTGCCACCCGATCACCAGTTCCGCCTCGGGCGAGGCCGGCGCGGGTGCCGGGAAGGCGCGTCGTCCTTCGGACAGGAGGGCCGCGGTGGGGCCGTCCGGTTCGGTTCCGGTGAACAGTTGCGGGGCGAACAGGTCCGCTCCGAGTACGCGTACCGCGGCCAGCAGCGGGCGCGTGGCGGCGGTGTCCGGGTCCACGATCGCGGCGGCGCCGTCTCCGTTGCGGAGGGCGTCGAGGGTCCGGCCCGCCACCTGTTCCACGGCGGCGGCGTAGGTGTCGCGCAGCGGCGTCTCGGCGAACGGCATCGGTGGTGCCTCCCTTGCGGGCGCTGGGTCCCGGTACGGAGTGGGCCGGTCCGCCGTGGCGAACCGGCCCGGCGGTCGGGCCGCCCGGGGCTCACCGGGTCGGCTTCTCCTTGGGCTGCTTCGGCGACAGCAGGATCAGCGCCAGCAGGACACCGGCGGCCTCGGGCGAGTACGTGGGCGCGTCGGACACGACGGCCTCGTCCTCCACCATCAGGCTCGCGAGTGTTTCGGCCTCGGCGAGCGTCGCGCTGCGTGACGCCGAAGCGGTTTCGGTCCGGAACTGAGTAAGCATCAGATGTGCCTCCTCGTCTGGTTTTCATCACCCGGTCGGGCGATGCCCCTGTCCGACACTACGAGCACGATCCGGTGCCTGCATCCGCAGCCCGCTGAGCTGGGACGTTGCCCTGGGTGTGGGCGCGGCTGCGGTGAGTCGGTACGGTCTGGGCATGACCACAGCCTTGATCACCGGCGCGACCGCCGGCATCGGAGCCGCGTTCGCGCGCCGGCTCGCCCGCAGCGGATACCGCCTCGTCCTGGTGGCCCGCGACACCGAGCGCCTGGAGCGCGCGAGCGCGAACCTGCAGCTCAAGTACGGCGCGGAGACGGAGGTGCTGACCGCCGACCTCGCCACCGACGAGGGCATCGCCGCCGTCGAGGCCCGGCTCGCGGACGCCGCCCGCCCGGTGGACCTCCTGGTCAACAACGCCGGCTTCGGCAACAAGGGCGCCTTCGGGACCGTCCCGCTCCAGGACGAGCTGGACATGCTCAAGGTGCACGTCGAGGCGATCCTGCGGCTGACCACGGCCGCCCTGCCGGGGATGCGCGAGCGCGGCCGGGGCGCGATCGTGAACGTCGCCTCGGTGGCGGCCTTCCTGCCGCGCGGCACGTACGGGGCGAGCAAGGCCTGGGTGGTCAGCTTCACCCAGGGCGTGCTGCGCGACCTCGGCGGGACGGGCGTGCGGATGATGGCGCTCTGCCCGGGCTTCACCCGGACCGAGTTCCACCAGCGGGCGGGCATGGGCACGGGCAACATCCCCGCCTGGTCCTGGCTCTCGGCCGAGCGGGTGGTGGACGAGGCGATGCGTGACCTCGCCCGCGGTCGCTCGGTGTCCGTGCCGGGCAAGCGCTACAAGCTGGCCGTGGCGCTCGCCCGGGTGCTGCCGTCCGGCAAGCTCGGCGGGCTGTCCTCGAAGGCTGCGCGCACGTACCGGACGAACTGACGCGCGCGGCGGCCGGTCGGCCGGGCGGGGGCGGCTCCAGCGGGAGGGGATCCAGCGCGAGGGGATCCAGCGCGAGGGAATCCAGCGCGAGGGGATCCGGCGGGAGTGGATCCAGCGCGAGGGAATAGAGCCACCCTCACTATTAGCTTGCCTAACTATGAGCTACTCTCGCTATGCTGGTGTCCGTCCGGCCGCCGCACCCCCGTCCGCGCCCGCACCCCGGCGCGCCCGACCCAGGGAGGCCCGTACTTGAGGCCCGCCATCAACTGGACCCCGCCCGAACGCGCCGAGGGCGACCCCCGCCCGCCGGCCCAGTGGCGCCGCATCATCGCGCTCTTCCGCCCCTACCGGGGCCGGCTCACCACGGTGGGGCTGCTGGTCGCCGCCTCCGCCGTGGTGTCCGTCGTCTCGCCGTTCCTGCTCAAGGCCGTGCTGGACACCGCCATCCCGCAGGGCCGCACCGGGCTGCTCAGCCTGCTCGCGCTCGGGATGATCCTCACCGCCGTGGTGAACAGCGTCTTCAACGTGCTGCAGACGCTGATCTCCACCACCGTCGGCCAGCGCGTCATGCACGACCTGCGCACCTCCGTCTACGGCCACCTGCAACGGCAGTCGCTGGCCTTCTTCACCCGCACCCGCACCGGCGAGGTGCAGTCCCGGATCGCCAACGACATCGGCGGCATGCAGTCCACGGTGACCTCCACCGCGACCAGCCTGGTCTCCAACCTCACCGCCGTGATCGCCTCGATCGTCGCCATGGTCGCCCTCGACTGGCGGCTGACCGTCATCTCGCTGGTGCTGCTCCCGCTGTTCGTCTGGATCAGCCGCCGGGTCGGCCAGGAGCGCAAGAAGATCACCACCGAGCGGCAGAAGCAGCTCGCCGCGATGAGCTCGGCGGTCCAGGAGTCACTGTCGGTCAGCGGCATCCTGCTCGGCCGCACCATGGGCCGCTCCGACTCGCTGGCCCGGGAGTTCACCGAGCAGTCCGACCAGCTCGCCGACCTGGAGGTGCGCTCCAGCATGGCCGGGCGCTGGCGGATGAACACCATCATGATCGTGATGGCCGCCATGCCCGCGCTGATCTACTGGGCGGCCGGACTGACCTCCGCCGCCGGGGCGCCGATCGTCTCGGTCGGCACCCTGGTCGCCTTCGTCACCCTCCAGCAGGGCCTGTTCCGCCCGACCGTCAGCCTGCTCTCCACCGGCGTGGACGTGCAGACCTCGCTCGCGCTCTTCCAGCGCATCTTCGAGTACCTCGACCTGCCGGTGGAGATCGCCGAACCGCCGCACCCGGTCACCCTGGCCGACATCCGCGGCGAGGTCCGCTTCGAGGCCGTCGACTTCCGGTACGACCCCGAGCAGGAGCGCCCCACCCTGGACGGCGTCGAGCTCAAGGTCCCGGCCGGGACGTCCCTGGCCGTCGTCGGCGAGACCGGCTCGGGCAAGACCACCCTCAGCTACCTGGTGCCGCGGCTGTACGACGTCACCGGCGGCCGGGTCACCCTGGACGGCGTGGACGTGCGCGAGCTGTCCTTCGACACCCTGGCCCGCGCGGTCGGCGTGGTCTCCCAGGAGACCTACCTCTTCCACGCCTCGGTCGCCGAGAACCTGCGCTTCGCCAAGCCGGGCGCCAGCGACGCCGAACTGGTCGAGGCCGCCCGGGCCGCGCAGATCCACGACACCATCTCCGCCCTCCCGGACGGCTACGACACCCTGGTCGGCGAACGCGGCTACCGCTTCTCCGGCGGCGAGAAGCAGCGCCTCGCGCTCGCCCGCACCATCCTGCGCAACCCGCCCGTGCTGATCCTGGACGAGGCCACCAGCGCGCTCGACAACCGCACCGAACACGCCGTCCAGCAGGCCGTGGACACCCTGGCCGCCGGCCGGACCACCATCACCATCGCGCACCGGCTCTCCACCGTCCGCTCCGCCGACCAGATCGCCGTCCTGGACCGCGGCCGGGTGGTCGAACTCGGCACCCACGAGGAGCTGGTGGAACGGGACGGACGGTACGCGGCGCTGCTGCGCCGGGAGACGCCGGAGGCGGCGTCCCTGTCGGACGCCGCCCTCGGTCACGCGTAGTCGTACCGGTCGCGCGGATCACCGGTCGCGGGTGGTCGTTCCGGCCGCGCGGATCGCCGGTCACGCGTTCGTACCGGTCGCGCGGATCGTCAGGAGGCCGGAGACGCGGCGCTCAGGCCGCCTTCGGCACCTCGTTGTACCCGTCCGCGACCTCCTGGCCGGAGAGCCGCTGGATCGCCGCCATCACCTCGTCGGTCACCTGGCGACGGGCCTTCAGCGAACGGGCCTGCCCGTGCAGCTCGTCGAAGTGCAGCGGTTCGCCGAAGCGGACGGTCACCTTCTTGATCCGCGGCAGCCGCTTGCCCACCGGAAGGATCTGCTCCGGGCCCTCCAGGGCCACCGGGACGACCGGGACGCCCGCGGTCAGCGCGAGCCAGGCGACCCCCGTCTTGCCCCGGTAGAGCCGGCCGTCCAGCGACCGGGTGCCCTCCGGGTAGATGCCGAAGGCCTTGCCGTCCTCCAGGATCTCCAGCGCCGACTCCAGCGAGGCCTGGGCGGAGCGGTAGGTGCCGCGCTCGACCGGAACCGCGCCGATCGACTCGAAGAAGCCCTTGGAGAGCCGGCCCTTGAGCCCGGTGCCGGTGAAGTACTCGGCCTTGGCGAGGAAGTGGACCCGGCGCGGGGCGGTGAGCGGGATCACCACGCTGTCGATGAACGACAGGTGGTTGCTGGCCAGGATCACCCCGCCCTTGCGCGGCACGTTCTCGATGCCCTCGATGGCCGGACGCCAGATCCCGCGTGAAACGGGTTTCAGCACCAGCCTGGTGGCGAGGTCGAGCACGGGTTCCCTCCCTGGACGAACGACCGCCCCGGAGGAGTCCGGGCCAGCAATCAGACCCGCAGACTACGACACCCACCCGGGAGCCCGTCCACTCCCGCCGACCGTGGCGAACACCACGGCCGGGTAGGGTACGGCCGTCCGAACCGAGCAAGAATTTGCAGTACCCAGGAGGAACGATGGAGAGCGTCGCGGCCATCAAGGAGATGTTCGACCGTTTCGACAAGAACGGCGACGGCAAGATCACCCCGGCCGAGTACGCGCTGGCCGCCAACGAGATGGGCGACCACAGCGTCACCATCTCGATGGCCGAGGCGCTGATCCACGCGATGGACACCCGTCACCAGGGCTACCTGGACTTCGAGGAGTTCCTGGCCGCCCGCCAGCGCTGAGCCCGCACGGACGGGGCCGGTCGCCGTACCGGCGGCACCGGTCCCGTCCGCAGGCCCCGTCGTTCGTCCTCCCGTCCGTCCTGCCGCCCGCCCTACGGCCTGTCCGTCGGAGCCACCGGGAACACCCGGCGCACCACCCGCTCCGCCGCCCCGCCGTCGTCCCAGACGCAGAACCTCTCCCGGAACCGCTTGCGCGCACCCGGCTCCGGGTCGCCCGCGCGCAGCGCCCGCGCCAGCCCCGCCGCGTCGACCGTGACCGCGCCCGGCGGCTGGGCGAACAGGTCGAAGTACACGCCGCGTTCGCGCTGGTACTCCTCCCAGTCCGGAGCGAATATGACGACCGGTCGGTCCAGCACCGCGTAGTCGAACATCATCGACGAGTAGTCCGTCACCAGCGCGTCCGCCGCCAGGTAGAGGTCCTCGACCACCGGGTGCGCCGACACGTCCACGATCTCCGCAGCGTCCTCACCGGCCGTCAGGTCGCCCGGGCCGTCGGCGTGGAAGTAGTGGGTGCGCACCAGCAGCGTGAACCGCGGGCCCAGCGCCCGCGCCAGCTCCGCCACGTCCAGCAGCGGCACGTAGCCGCCCTTGCCGCCGCGGTGGGTCGGCGCGTACAGCACCGACGTGGTGCCGGGCCGCAGCCCCAGCCGCTCGCGCATGGCCAGGACCTCCCCCGGGGTGGAGTTGGCCAGCCGGTCGTTGCGCGGGTAGCCGGTGTCCAGCATCTCGTAGCGGCCCGGGAAGGCCCGGGCGAAGTGCTCGCTGGTGTGCGGGTTGGAGGAGACCAGGAAGTCCCAGCGGTCGACGGCCTCCTGGAGCCGGTCGAAGTCCATCCCCTCGGCGGCGGCCTCGGGGCGGCCCCGCAGGTCCATCCCCATCGCCTTGAGCGGGGTGCCGTGCTGGGTCTGGACGTGCACCGTGCCCGGCCGCTTCGCCATCGTGCGCGGGAAGTTGACGTTGTTCACGAAGTACTTCGCGGTCGCCATCGCCTTGAGGTACGCCGGGGTGTTGACGATCACGTACGGGACGCCGGGCGGCATCGCGTCGGCCTGCCGGCGGTTCTCCACCACCCACACGCCGCGGATCTGCGGGGCGAGTTCCTTCGCCTTCTCGTAGATCGCCGCCGGGCTGCACGCGTAACCCCGGTGCCAGTACGCGGCGTAGACCGCCAGGTGCTCGTCCAGCGGCAGGCGGCGGAACGCGTTGTACGCCGTGAACCGGGCGCCGCTGCGCACGCCCTTCTTCACCGCGGGGGCCACCGCCCGTGCCCCGCGCTTGAGTTCGCGCGGCAGCCGGCCGGTGCGGCGCAGCTCGGCGTACGCGATCCGGGCGCCGCGCGAGGCCAGCCGGTACTGCACGCCGCGCACCCCGCCGGGGAAGCGGTAGTCGGCCGGGCGGTGGCGCTCGAAGTGCGCGGCGACCCGGTGGAAGTAGTCCCGGCGCCGGTCGACCGGGACCAGTCCGGGGGTGTCGTAGACGTTCAGCGCCTGCCGGACGGTCCGGTCGAAGACCAGGGTGCGCAGCGCCGGCGGGACGGGCCGTCCGGGGCCGTCCGGGCGCTCGCACCGGTCCAGGAAGGCGAAGATGGCGTCGTACTGGGCGAACACGTCGGCGTGCTTGGGGGAGGCGGTGGCGGTGATCGCGCCGTCCCGGCCGCGCCGGTAGTTGTAGCAGGGGCGGTCGAGGTAGCGCAGCCGCCCGGCGGCCAGCAGCGCGGGGTAGGTGACCGAGATGTCCTCGTAGTAGCCGCGGCCGAAGGAGACCCCGAGGCCCTCCAGGAACGCGCGGCGGAACACCTTGTTCCACACCGACATCACGGTCTGGAACAGCGCCGGGTGCTCGGCCACCGTGCAGCCCTCGACCAGCGGGGAGCCGACCAGCACGTGCCGCCAGGGGTTGGGCTCGCTCCCGCCGTCCGGGTAGACGTGGGTGAAGTCGGTGAGCAGGACGTCGGCGGGCGCCTCGCGGCGGCGCTCCTGCGTCAGCTCGTCCAGGATCACGCCGACCGTCCGCTCGGGCAGCCAGTCGTCGCTGTCCACGAACCAGACGTACTCGCCGCGCACCTGCGGCAGGGCGGCGGCCCGGGCGCCGCCGAGGCCCTGGTTCTCGGTGAGGTGCATCACGCGCAGCCGGGGGTCGCGGGCGGCGTAGGCGTCCAGGATCGCGCCGGAGCCGTCGGGGGAGAGGTCGTCGACCGCGATGACCTCGAAGCGGGTCTCGGCGGCGGGGGTCTCGCCGAGGATCGAGTCGAGGCAGCGCGGCAGGTACCGCTCCACGCCGTGGACCGGGAGCACGATGCTGAGGAGGAGGGACACGCTGGCCGAGTCTACCGATCCACGCGGTGCGACCTGCGGGGACGTCCGCCCGGGACGGGACGGGGGCGGTGGTCGGGCGGGACCAGGTGGCGCGGAGGCCGGCGCCGGGGGCCGGAGCGGGGGTGATCACCGGTCCGGGACCGCCGGTGCCTGGCCCCGGAACGGGGTGGCACCGGCAGTCTGGTGGCGGCCGGGCCGACCCTCTACGGCCGGCCGCCGGTCCGGGCACCGTATGGGCCTGGTCACCGCAGCGTCGAGGTGACCGGGCAGTGGCCCGCAGGAGCCGGAGTTCGATCGAGTCGCTTCACGACTCGAACACGCACCTGCGTGCGGTGCGGGCACCGGTGCGTGCCTCAGATACTGCTTGGAGGATCGACGCGAGTCAATCCCTCGTATGTGTTCACTTCATGAATCGGCTGGCGTGCGGTCGACCACCCGCTGGTGATCGTTTTGTCGACCTCGCGACTGTCCCCTATATGGGGGCGATTCGTCGACACCGCAGTCGAGGTCGCAGCCGGCGCCGCGGGAGTGCCTGTCGTACGCCGGCTCGCGCCCGCCCGCACCCGCCTGCGCGCGGCGTGCACCGCGCGGACGGACGCCGGGGCCGCGCCTCCTGGCCCTGGTGACGAATGGCGGGTCGTGCACCATCATTGATGCCTAGTCGTGACCGCCCGAGCTGCCCCTGGTGCATCGTCAGTTGACGCCGCACGGTACGGTGGCACAACACCGAGGACGGTTGCGCGAAGGCCGTCCCTCACGGATAGTCTTCGCCTCACGGCCCTGGCGCCTCGTAGGGGTGGGAAAACTGATGGAACACATGCAAGTGCGGACTCGGCCCCGTGTGCCGGCGGTCCAGTGCGGTGTCGGCGCGACCGGCCGCCGGATCGAGCGACACCTGGCCGTGCTCGGCGCGCCCGCGCTCCCGGCGGTGGACACCGCCGAGGCGCTCGGGTTGATAAGGGAGCTGACGCCGCGCGGCGCCGACACCCCGGCGGCGGCCCGCCGTCGCCACACCCGGGTCTCGCTGCTGGCGCCGCTGCGCCGGCTGCGCCGCAGCCTCTTCGGCGGGCGCGGCTGAGACCCTGGAGCAGGCTCGCGGCCTCGGCCCGGGACCGGCTCACGAACGACCCGACGGACCACCGGCCCGTCGGGTCGTCGGCGTATCCGGAGACGGGACCGCCAAATTGGTCTGAACCTTTCACCCTACGCGAGGCCGCCGCCCCCGCGTGGGCAGTCGGCGAGGCAGTACGCCCGACCGGTCGACCTGGGCCAGGATGGCGCCATGGCGGACAACAACCACTCCACGTCAGCCGGGGCGACCGGGTCCTTCCAGACCACCACCCTGGAGATCACCACCGGCAACCGCGAGGTCGCGCTGGACATCACCGACCGCTGCGCCGCGTTCCTCGACGAGCGGGCCGCCGGGCGGGACGGGCTGCTCAACGTCTTCGTCCCGCACGCCACTGCCGGGATCGCCGTCCTGGAGACCGGCTCGGGCAGCGACGACGACTTCCTCGCCACCCTGCGCGCGCTGCTCCCCGCGGACGACCGCTGGCGCCACCGGCACGGCAGCCCCGGCCACGGACGGGACCACGTGGTGCCCGGCCTGGTCGCCCCGCACGCCACCCTTCCGGTGCTCGGCGGCCAACTGGCCCTCGGCGTCTGGCAGTCCGTGGTGCTGATCGACACCAACGGCGACAACCCGCGCCGCACCGTGCGGCTGTCCTTCCTCGGCTGAGTGACGGGCCGGTCTGCGAGCCGGGCTGCGGGCCGGACTACGCGCTGAGCTACGGGCGGGACCACGGGCCGGACGACCCGCTGAGCTACGGGTCGAGCCTCGCGACGTGGCCGGCCACGGCCGCGAGGTAGCGCTCGATCGCCAGGTACTGGCAGAGCAGAGCGACCGGCCGGCCCAGCCGGGCGTACCAGGCGGACAGCCGGGAGAACGCGGCCACCTCGAACCACACCTCGCCGTCGGCGTCCATCGACACCAGGAACGACTCCTCCCCGCACTCCGGATGCCCCGGCAGCGTCCCGTACGCGAACCCGATCCGGTCCGGCCCGGCCACCGTCCACACCACCCGGCAGGGGATCACCAGCCTCGGCCACCGGCTGCCCGGCAGGCTCAGCCGCAGCAGCACGGTGGCCCCGTCCCGGACCGGCCCGCCCGGGTACACCGCGAACCCGGTCCCCAGCTGGCTGCCCCACCCGAGCACGTACCGCCCGGCCCGCTCCAGCACCTCCGGCCCCCGCCCCAGGTGCACCCGTCGGCGCAGGTGCGCGTACCCCTCCGGCAACGGCCCACCCCGGGTCGCCCCCACCTCCGCGTACGTCGGCCCGCCCGCCCGGGCCTCCCGCAACTGCCGCCGCAGACCCCCGGACCCACGAACCGTGCCGACCGTGCCGACTGTGCCGCTTGTGCCAACCATGCCGGCCACGCTAGCCCCGGGCCGCAGGCCCGCCTTGCGGCGGGGTGGGGGCGGGGAGTAGGAAGGCGGCATGAGTGAGAGCAGGACGGACGGCGCCGTGGTGGGCGGGGACGCGGCGGCCTGTGGGCCGGTGCCGGTGGGGGCGACGGAAGCGGCGCTGCGGGAGGACCCGGGGGCGGAGGGACCGCGGGCCGACTGCGTGCTGTGCGGTGAGCCGACGGTGCTGCCCGCCGACCAGCCGGGCAGCACCCTGTGCCCGACCTGTGCCTGGCAGCAGGCCCAGCGGATCGCCTGTTCGGGCTGAGCGGGCTGGGCGTGTCGGGCGGGGCGGGCGTTTTGGGCGTGTAGGGCGGGGTGGGCGTCAGGCGTCCTCCCGGCCGGCCAGGGCGAGGGTGGAGCCGTGGCGGCCCTTGCGGACCAGGAGCTGGGCCGGGATGCGGCTGCGCAGGTCGGCGACGTGGCTGACGATGCCGACGGCGCGGTCCCGCTCGCGCAGGCCGTCGAGGACGTCCATCACCTCCTCCAGGGACTGTTCGTCCAAGGTGCCGAAGCCCTCGTCGATGAAGAGCGTGTCCAGTGGCATCCCGCCGGCCTCGTCGGTGACCACGTCGGCCAGGCCGAGGGCGAGGGAGAGCGAGGCGAAGAAGCTCTCGCCGCCGGAGAGGGTGGCGGTGTCCCGCTCGGTGCCCGTCCAGGCGTCGACGACCCGCAGGGCCAGTCCGGAGCGCTTGTTGCCGGTGCCGCGGTCGTCACTGTGGACCAGGGTGTAGCGGCCGCCGGACATCCGGACCAGCCGGTCGCTGGCCGCCGCCGCGACCTGCTCCAGCCGGGCCGCGAGCACGTACGACTCCAGCCGCATCCGCAGCCGGTTCTCGGTGGAGGTGCCGGCGGCCAGCGCGGCCAGCCGGTTGATCCGCCCGTACCGCTCCAGGGTCGGGGCCAGCTCGGCGGCCAGCTCGCCCAGCCGGTCCCCGATCTCGGCGAGTGCCGCGCAGCGCTCCCGGGCGGCCGACCGGGCGGCGTGCGCCCGGCCGAGGCGGTCGGTGGCGGCGCTCAGCGCGGCCGCGGCGGCGGGCAGGTCGACCGGCGGACGGGCGGCGGCCTCGGCCAGTTCGGGCAGCGCCAACTCGTGCCGGACGGCGGCGGACTCCGCGCGGTGCCGCTCCAGCCGGGCCTCCAGCCGCTCCCGCTCCTCCCGGGGCAGTAGGACGGCGAGCGCGGCCCCGGCATCCGGGAAGCCCGCCGCCGCGGCGGCCTTGCCGAGTTCCTCCTCGGCCGCGTCGAGCCGCTCCCGCGCCTCCGACGCCGCCCGCGCGGCCCCGGCCACCGCGGCGACCGCCTCGGCGAGCCGGCCCAGCGTCGCGGCCCGGTCGGCGACCGAGGCGGCCGTGCCGCGCGCGGCCGACACCCTGGCGCTCAGCGCCCGCTGGTCGTCCGCCAGGGCCTGCAGCCGGTCGGTGAGGACGGCGGCGCGCTCCTTGGCCTCGTTCAGCTCGTCCAGCCGACGGGTGCGGTCCTGCGACAGCCGGGCGATCTCCCGGCCGACCCGGCCGAGCGCCTCCGCCTCGTGCAGCGCGGCGCGGTGCTCCCGCTCCAGCTCGGCGAGCGAGCGCGCGAGCACGTCCGCTGCCTCGGGGCCGGCTGCACCGGCGGCCGTCGCCTCGCGCACCCGCAGCGCGGTCAGCGCCTGGTCGGCCTCGCCCCAGGCCCGCTCGGCGGCGGCCTGCGCCCGACCGGCCCGCTCCTCGTCCTCGGCGCTCACCCGGCCGCCGTCGACGGCCTCGGCGGGCGCCGGGTGCTCGGCCGAGCCGCAGACCCGGCAGGCCTCGCCCGAGCGGAGCTGCTCGGCCAACTCGGCGGCCATGCCGGCCAGTCGGCGGTCCCGCAGGTCCAGGCCGAACTCACGGGCGTCCAGCGCGGCCGTGCGCAGCTCGGCGACCCTCGGCTCGGCCGCCGCGATCTCCACCCGCAGGCCGTCCCGCTCCCGGGCCGCGGCCAGGCGGGTGGTCGACTCGGCGCGCCGGCCGTCCAGTTGCTCGACCCGGACGCCCGCCGTCCGGGCCCGTTCCTGCTGCTCCTCCAGGCGGCCCAGCTCGCCGTCGAACTCGGCCAGCCAGTCCTCGGCCTCCTCGGCCCGCTCCTCGGCGCCGCGCCGCTCCGCGGCCAGGGCGAGCTGCTCGCGGCCGAGTTCGGCGCAACGCCGCTCCTCCGCCCGGGCCGTCTCCAGCCGGACCACCTCGGCGCGCAGCCGCAGTTCCGCGTCGGCCAGCTCGGCGGCACCGGCCCCGGCCCCGGCCGGGACGTGCTCCGCGATCCCGGTACGGGCCAGCGCCTCCCGGCGCCGCTGCTCCGTCTCCCGGGCCCGGCCGAGCGCCTCGGCCGCGCTCTCCCGCAGGCGCAGCGCGGATTCCACGCCGACCGCCTCCTGGGCGGCCGCGAGCCGCTGCCGGTCCCGCGCCGCGGCCGGTTCGAAGGCGGCCAGCCGGTCGGCCTCGGCCAGTGCCTCCCGGTGCCGGCGCTGGCGGGCGGCGAGCTCCTCGGCGCCTTCGCGCCCGTGCTGGGCGGCCCGGTGCGCGGCCTCGGCCCCCGCGAGGGCGGCCTCGGCGACGGTGAGCTGCTCGGCCGCGCCGCCGCGCAGGATCGCGGCCCAGCCGAGCAGCCCGGGGGCGAGGTCGGCGTCGCCGTCCTCGGCCGGCACCCACGCCCCGGCGGGTTCGGCCCCGGGGCCGGCGGCCTGCTCGGCCTTGCTGGCGAGGTCCCGCAGGCGTCGGCGTCCGGCCTGGACGGCCGTCTCCTGGGTGCGGCGCCGGTCGGCGAGCCAGGCCTCGACGTGCCCGTAGCGCTCGGTGTCGAAGAGGCGGCGCAGCAGCTTGCCGCGCTCCTCGGAGTCCCCCTTGAGGAAGCGGGCGAAGTCACCCTGCGGCAGCAGCACCACCTGGCAGAACTGTTCCCGGCTCATGCCGATCAGCCGGTGGATCTCCTCCCCGGCCTCCTGGTGCGACTTGCTGACCGGCTGCCAGCCGGGGGCGCCGTCGCCCGCGTCGGCGGCCCACGCGCGCAGCAGGGTCTGCGGCCGCTCGACGGTGGTGCCGGTGCCGACCTTCTTCGGCCGGCGCTGCTCGGGCAGCCGGGTGATCCGCAGCCGGCGCCCGCCCAGCGTCAGCTCCAGCTCGACCTGGGTCAGCTGTCCGGGGTCGGCGTGGTCGCTGCGCAGCCGGTTGGCCCGGCGGGCGTTGGGCGTCTCGCCGTACAGCGCGAAGCAGACCGCGTCCAGCACGCTGCTCTTGCCCGCGCCCGTCGCCCCGCGCAGCAGGAACAGCCCGCCGGCGGCGAGCGCGTCGAAGTCCACCGTCTCGCTGCCCGCGAACGGGCCGAAGGCGGTGACGGTGAGCCGGTGTAGCCTCATCGGGGCAGGTCCGCCTTCCGGTCGGCGTCCGTGCGGACGTGCTCGAAGCCCTCGCGCAGCCAGCCGAGCTCGTCCGGCTCCGGCTCGGCCCCGGGGCGGACGTGCCGCAGGAAGCCCTCGGCGATCTCCAGGTCCTCCCGGCCGCTGACCCGGGAGGCGTACGACCGGGCCGGCTCGGTGCCGCCGTCCTCGGGGTCGAACAGCAGCTGGAGGGTGTGCGGGAAGCGGCGGCGCAGCTGCTCCATCGGCTCGCCCGGGCGGGCGGCGTCGGTGAGCGTGGCCTGCACCCAGGACTGCTCGTCCTCGGTGTACCTCTCGTCGGTGAGCAGCTCGGCGAGGGTGCCGCGCAGGGCGGCGAGGGCGCGCGGCCGGGGGCAGTCGACCCGCTCGGCCGTCACCGCGCCGTCGGCGGCGAGGTCGACCAGCCACATGGTCTTGCGCTGGCGCGCCTCGGAGAAGGAGTAGGCGAGCGGGGAGCCGCTGTACCGCAGGTGGGGGGCGAGGGTCTGGCAGCCGTGGAGGTGGCCGAGCGCGGCGTAGTGCACCCCGTCGAACACCGAGGCGGGGACGGCGGCGACCCCGCCGACGGCGATGTCCCGCTCGCTGTCGCTCGGTGCTCCGCCGGTGACGAAGGCGTGCGCGAGCACCACCGCCCGCGTCCCCTGCGGGCGGGCCGACAGGTCGGCGCGGACCTGCTCCATCGCCGCGCCGAGCACCGCCGCGTGCCCGCCCTTGGCCAGGCCGAAGCGCTCGCGGACCAGCGTCGGCTCCAGGTAGGGCAGCCCGTACACCGCCACCGGGCCGTGCTCGTCCGCCAGCAGGACGGGCTCGGCGCACGCGCCCGGGTCCGTCCGCAGGTGGATCCCGGCGCGCCCGATCAGGCCGGCGCCGACGCCGAGGCGGCGGGCCGAGTCGTGGTTGCCGCTGATGAAGACCGTCGGGACCCCGAGCTCCGCCAGCCGGTGCAGCACGTCGTCGAACAGCGCGACCGCGTCCAGGCTGGGCAGCGCCCGGTCGTACACGTCCCCGGCGACCAGCACGGCGTCCACGCCCTCGGACCGGACCACCTCCACGAGGTGGTCCAGGAAGGCGCGCTGGGCGTCGTGCAGGCTCTCCCGGTGGAACGAGCGCCCGAGATGCCAGTCGGAGGTATGCAGCAGTCTCACTACAGCGCTCCTACCTGCACGTTTGCCACTTTGATGTCCTCCGGGTCAGCACCGAGTCAGCACGGGTCACGCGGCCAGTGCCTGGTCAGTACCGAGTATCACAGGACCCACCGACAGAGCCTCGTCCATCACGGTCCTCAGTCTCTCTCCCGCATCAGGGGAGAGGCGGCCGTAGATGTCGGCGGTGATCCGGATCGTGGAGTGCCCGAGCCAACGGGAGACCGCCAGGGGGGACACCCCACCCGCGATGGCACCGGAGGCGAAGAAGTGCCGGAGGTAGTGAGCCGTCCACGGCTCATCACCGTACCCCGAGGGCGTGCACCAGGAGCACGGCCCGCTCTTCGCCCGCCGGGCTCTCCGCCTGGGCCCGGTCCGGCTCGAAGAGGACGGTGATCCCTGCCACGATCCCCATGTGCAGGGCCGCATGGGCGACTGCATTTCGATCTCGATCGAGTTCCGCCGATGTCTGGTCCCGTCATGTACACACTGCGTACGCTCGAACCCGACTGCTCGTTGGTGCGAGAGCCCGGGGGACACGATGGCTCACGAGGCAAGCCCTGGCCAGCTCGTCGGGGGGAAGTACCGGCTGGTCTCCAGCCTGGGGTCGGGTGGCTTCGGACGGGTTTGGAAGGCTCACGACGAGCACCTTGACGTAGACATAGCGATCAAGGAGATCTGGCTCCCACCCGCGCAGTTCGAGGAGGAGTACAACGAGCGCCTCAAGCGCGCCGCGCGTGAGGCCCGAAGTGCCGCCAAGCTCCGCGATCACCCCAACATCGTGACCGTTCACGAAGTCGTCGTGGATGCCGGCCGCCCGTGGATCGTGATGCAACTGGTCAACGGCTGCTCGTTGGACGAACACGTCAGGCGGCGTGGCCCGTTGCCCCGTGACACGGCGCTCAAGGTTGCCAGGGCACTCCTGGAAGCCCTTGACGCCGCTCACCGCGCCGGTATCTTCCACCGCGACGTCAAACCGGCCAACGTCATGATGGCCTCCGACGGAAGAATCCTTCTCACCGACTTCGGGATCGCCCGGCACGAGAACGACACGGTGCTGACTGCGTCGGGGACAGTCATTGGCTCCCCGGAGTACATGGCGCCCGAGCGAATCCGGGGACGGGCCGACATGCCGGTCAGCGACCTCTTCTCCCTCGGAGCCACGCTCTTCCACGCCATTGAAGGAATCTCCCCGTTCAGGAGGGAGACGTCAATGGCATCCATGTCCGCAGTGCTGATGGATGAGCCTCCACCGCTCGTGAAGGCCCGTGACCCGCTTAGAACAGTCGTCCGTCTGCTACTTGAGAAGAAGCCCGAACAGCGGCTCGGCATTTCAACAGCATTGGTCTTCCTTGCCGGACCTTCTCGCTCGGAGAACCCCGGTGGGCCGCAGACTGAGCACAAGGTCTTGCTGCCGAAGAAGGATAGCCAAGCCTACTTGAGAGCAGCCATAGAGCTTGAGCGGCAACAGCAGGTTGAGAAATTACTGCTCAACAGGCCATCACCTGCCATGCCGGTGCCCGCTGTCAACACACGCGGGCCACTGGAACAGCGGCACAGCAACTCCGAAGGCCAGGATGGCGCAAGCAGTGCAACCGAACGATCGGGTGGTCTCACGGCAAAGAAGGCCCGCGATGCAGTAGTCGTAGCAATGGGTGCCGTAGTTATGGTTGGCGCAATATCCTGGGGCCTTCCGAAATTAGTGAACAACACGGCCTGCGGGTGGATGAAGAGCGCGCTCGTCAAGTATGAGCCGAATGGCTATACTACATATCAAAATCGACAGCAGATCATCAATCAGGCGAAAGATGCTCTAGATCTCCCAGAGCTTGACTATGACATAAAATCCCGGCTTGAGACATATGAAGACAGCCTATTGAGAAATTGGTATGCCCAAGACGCTGGGGATGGCCAGGCGAGCCGGGCGCGGTCGGAGGTTTTGAAGGCATGCGGAGATGAGGGGAACTAGCGCGCCGAGGAGGCGCCAGGTGGGGACTCCTCCGAACTGCTGCCGCATGTCGGCGCCCGGCCACGGTCGTCCGCATGGACTCCTACCGCCCCGCCAAGACCACGCCCCCGGCTCCAGTGCCCGATCCCCGGCCTGAGCCGGTTGCCTCCGGGAACCCGTTCCTCGCGCTCCTCAGAACGTTCGAAGCAAAGCAAACCGCCCCGGCCTACTTGGCCGGGGCGGTTCTCTCATTTGCTGGTCCCGGGCATGCGTGATCGTCCGACCGGAGGCCTCGAGCACCTTCGCCGTGAGCCCCGCGTTCTTGCCGGGCGCGGTCGACAGCAGGTCGGGGACCACGGCGGCGAAGTGAGCCGGGTGCCAGGCGACTGCCAGCATGGTTCGGGTCTTCCCCCGGCCTGCGATGTACTCCCGCCGGACAAGCTGGTCGCCAGGGGCCAGGTTGAAGATGTCCTGGACGTACAGCGGGGGAACCACCAGTTCGGCCGCAGTGACACGACTGGTCTCGCCTTCCACCGGGCTCGACCTCAGTCGCTGCGCTGACAATCCCGGCCTGCTCAGTGGCCACGGGGGGTTGTCCGCTGGGCGAGCCGAGGGCGGGCGGTGGGCGAGTGGCGGGTGGACGGTGGGCGAGTGGTCGACGAGGGGCTCATGTTTGCCCCTTGGCGGGCTGCGGTGGACCGGCCTTGGGGCAAATGTTGCTCCTCTGGGGAGCCTCGGGCGCCGGTGTTCGATTACTCGGGGTGGATTGTCAGTGGCTCTGTGTATGTTCCGTGGCGTCGGCGGATCCGGGGGTCGGAGGCCGACGGGACAGGAGGAGACCATGACCGTGCGGGAGTCGGTGTACGAGGTGTTGGGCGTCGTGGTGGTGCGGAAGCGGCTGCTGCGGGCGCCGGGGGCGCTGCTGTCCGGCGGGCGGAGGCCGGGGTCCGGGCCCGGGAACGCATCCGGGCCCGGGAGCGGGCCCGGGAGTGGGGCCGGCCCCGGGTTCGGGCGGCCGTCGGCGGGTGGGCCCGGTGGGGCCGCGCCGCCGGGCGCGGGGCGACCGCCGGGTGCGCGGGCCGTCGGGGCCGGGGGAGCCGGGGCGCGGGGGCGGCGCGACGGCCGGGCCCGCGGGGCGCCGCCCCAGCCGGTGGCGGTGGCGCTGGCCGTCGAGGCGGAGGACTTCGCCGTGCTGGCCGAGTACGGGCTGTTCGGCGCGCTCGGATACCGGGAGTACCTGGTGCGGGCGGAGGAGCAGCTCAGGGGCCTGTACCAGCAGGGGCTGGAAGTGCACCTGCGCGTCCTGGAGGCGGGTGACTTCGAGGACTACTGCGCCGCGCTCGGCCTCGACCCCCGGGCGTCGGCCGCCCGGGTCGCGTACGCGGGGGATCCGGAGCTCGCCGGGGAGCCCTTCGTCTACGCGGGGGAGCCGATGGCCGACCTCCTCCCGGTGCTGCTGGACGACCACCGGGCGCGGGTGCGGATGTCCGTCGGCTGTGCGGCGCTGCTCGACGTGCTGGGCGACGACCTGGCCGGGCAGCGGCGGATGGCGGCCGTGATGCGGTACGTGACGTCCGTGTACCTGGCGCTGGCCGAGGGCGCGGGGGAGGGCTGCCACCTGCTGACGCTGCGCTGCCACGGCCCGGAGGACGGTGAGCAGCTCACCTCGGCGGTGGACGTCTGCGTCGAGGCGGGGCGGCTGCTACCCGCCGGGCGGGATGTGGAGGCGTTCTGCGTGACGCTCGCGGCCGGCGTGGCCTCGGGCGGTGCGGGGGCGTTGCTGCTGCACGGCGATCCGGCCGCGTCGCCGTACCGGTCGGCGGGCCACGCGGCGGACCGGGCCCCGGACCGGGCCCCGGACCGGGCCCCGGACTGGGAGGCGGACCGACCCTCGGACCACCCTTCGGGGCGGTCGGCGAGCGCTCCGCCGGGCGGGCTCGCGGACGGGGCGAGGAGCGGTCCGCGGGTGCGGGGCTGGGCGCTGGCCGGTGGGCGGCTGCGGCCGATGACCGCCCACGAGGTGTTCGACGAGCTGGCCGACGACGCGGCGCGCGGGCTGCCCTTCCCGCCCGGTGCGGTCCCGCAGCCGGGGTTCCCGCTGCCGGGCCTCCCGGAGGCCGGGGGCGGGGGTGGGCTGCTGGGGTGATCAGGGCGTTCGCGGCCTCCGCATCCACCATGCGGCGCTGGGGACTGTTCATCGACCGCCTGTTCGGGGAAGATCGGAGAAGATCAACAGCAGGAGTGCGCGGTCCCCCACGCCGCCACTCCGGTCGCTCCGCTCCGTACCGTGCTCCGTAGGGTCCGGCGAGCCCGACACCGAGAGGGGGGACGCGCGGCATGGGCCGGATCGAGTTCACGGCGGAGATCGCCGAGCTGCTCGGGAAGGTGCGCCGGCGTCCCACGGCGGGTTGGCCGTGGCGGCCGGGTGAGCAGGTGCCGGAAGGGCTGCCGATGAAGCAGTCCTGGGGCTGGCTGTTCGCCCCGGACGGCCGGGTGCTGACCCTGGTCAACCCCCGGGACGGGATCTGCTCGCTGCCCGGCGGCTCGCTGGAGCCGGAGGACGACGGCGACCCGGCCGCCGCCCTGGCGCGGGAGGCGGGGGAGGAGGCCCAGGCCGTGATCGGCCGGCCGTACTACCTCGGCTACCTGTACGACCGGGTCGGCTCGGCGAACGGCGGGCACGAGTGCGCCCGGGTCCGGATGGCGGCGGCGCTGCGGGCGGTCGGTCCGAGCGCGGCCGATCCGGCCTCGGGCCGGCACTACCGGCGGCTGCTGGTCGCGCCGGGGCTCGCGGTCGAGCTGCTGGGCTGGGGCGAGCCCGGGCTGCGCCAGGCCCGGGCGGCGGTCGCCACCGCCGTCCACTGGCTCGGTGTGCCGGCCGCCGCGAACGAGGAGATCGAGGAGCTCCCGGTCGAGGGCTGCACGGTCTTCCCCGGCCCGGTGTACCCGGGCGGCGGACGCGTCCCGCGGTACTGAACCGGGCCCCCCGGAACGCGGCCGGCGGCGCGCCGTCCCCGGAGCAGGGCTGCCCGGCGGCGGGCGCGGAACCGACGCACCGGCGGCCGCAGCCTGACCGGTGGCTGACGGCGAGCTGACTTCTCGGAAGTTTTTTGTCTACACGCGATGACCGACGCGCGTCGACGTACACCCACACCCACCTGGGCGAACTCACGCTCGGTCGGTGGTAGTTCACGTTTGCGCTATCAGACGGCCCGTCAATGTCCTTGGCATGAGCGCTTCCGTGCCGGGCTACCGCCTGGTATCCCTTCTGTGACCCGCGTCATATCAGGAGGTGCCATGCTCCGCCCTGCTCGTGCCCTGTCCGTCGCCGCCATTGCGGCCGGTCTCACCATGACGACGCTCTTCACGGCGTCAGCCGCCAACGCGGCGGGTGTCAACTACGTCGCCCTCGGGGACTCGTACTCGGCCGGCGTCGGTGCCGGTAGCTACCTGAGCGACAGTGGTAGCTGCAAGCGCAGCACCAATGCGTACGCGTACCTGTGGAAGAACACGAACAAGCCGTCCTCCTTCTCCTTCGTGGCCTGTTCGGGGGCGAGAACCGGCGATGTGCTCAACAGTCAGGTCTCCGCGCTGAACACCGGCACCACGCTGGTCAGCCTGTCGATCGGCGGCAACGACGCGGGCTTCGCCGACACGATGAAGACCTGCGTGCTGGGCTCGGACAGCGACTGCCTCAACGCCGTCAACACGGCGAAGAGCTACGCGACCAACACCCTGCCCGGCCAGCTGGACCGGGTGTACTCCGCCATCAAGGCCAAGGCTCCGAAGGCCCACGTCGTGGTGATGGGCTACCCGCACCTGTACAAGGTCGGCGGCGACTGCATCTTCGGCATCGGTGACACCAAGCGTGCCGCCATCAACGGTGCGGCCGACACGTTGGACGGCGTGATCGCCAAGCGGGTCGCCAACGCAGGCTTCACCTTCGGCGACGTGCGCAGCGCCTTCGCCGAGCACGAGATCTGCGGCTCGCAGAGCACCTGGCTGCACAGCACCACGCTGCCGATCGACGAGAGCTACCACCCGAACTCGGCCGGCCAGTCCGGGGGTTACCTCCCGGTGTTCAGCCGCTCCTGAGCGAAGCGGCGTCGAGTACGCCGGTGCCGGGCGGTCACGGCCGGCAGGCACCGGCGCGTTGTTCCGTGCCGGAGCGCGCGTCCGCCTGTGCGTGTCCGCGTGTCCGCGGGTGCGCCGGCGCCCGGGGTGGCGGTCGGCGTGAACTGACCTTGCGCGCGCGGCAGTTCACTTCCGCGCCAGCAGACTGCCCGTCAATGTCTTTGGCATGAACGCTTCCGTGTTCGATTACCGCTTGGTATCCCTTTCTGTGACCCGCGTCATACCTGGAGGTGCGATGCTCCGCCCTGCCCGTGCCCTCTCCGTCGCCGCGATCGCGGCGGCCCTCACCATGACGACGCTCTTCACGGCGTCAGCCGCCAACGCGGCCGGCGTGAACTACGTCGCCCTCGGCGACTCCTACTCGGCCGGCGTCGGTGCCGGCAACTACCTGGGCGACAGCGGCAGCTGCAAGCGCAGCGCCAACGCGTACGCCGAGCTCTGGACGAACGCGAACTCCCCGGCCTCCTTCTCCTTCGTCGCCTGCTCGGGCGCGAGAACCGGTGACATCCTCAACAGCCAGATCTCCGCGCTGAACAGCGGCACCACGCTGGTCAGCCTCTCGGTCGGCGGCAACGACGCGGGCTTCTCCAGCACCATGAAGACCTGCGTGCTGGGCTCGGACAGCGACTGCCTCAACGCCGTCAGCACGGCCGAGAACTACGCGACCAACACCCTGCCCGGCCAGCTGGGCCAGGTGTACAACGCCATCAGTGCCAAGGCCCCGAACGCCCACGTCGTGGTGATGGGCTACCCGCACCTCTACCAGATCGGCGGCTACTGCCTCTTCGGCATCGGCGACACCAAGCGTGCCGCCATCAACGAGGCCGCCGACACCCTGGACGGCGTGATCGCCAAGGAGGTCGCCAACGCCGGCTTCACCTTCGGCGACGTGCGTGACGCCTTCTCCGGCCACGAGATCTGCGGCTCGCAGGACACCTGGCTGCACAGCACCACCCTGCCGATCGACGAGAGCTACCACCCCAACTCGGCCGGCCAGGCCAACGGCTACCTCCCGGTGTTCAGCCAGTCCTGAGCGTCCGCGCTCTGCCGCTCTGCCGCTCCGCCGTCCCGTCGGGTCGCCATCCCGGTGGGCTGACGATGTGACGCCGGTGCCGCCGTCCCCTCCCAGGTCCTGGGACGGGACGGCGGCACCGCCGCGTCAGCGCCCGGTGCCGGGGTCCGGCCGCACCGGCGGGAAGGGGATCCCGGCGAGAGCGGGCAGCAGCTCCGCCTCCTCGTGGGCGAGGTGAGCCTCCAACTCAGCTGACATCCGGTCCAGTTCGGAGCGGAGCTGATCCGGATCCGTGACCTCGATCCCGGCCAGCAGCGCCAGCAGCTCCTCCTTGATCCGTCCGATCGCCCGGTGCTGCTCACCGAGCCGCTCCAGCACTCCGGCGAGTTCGGGGTGGCTGCGCGCGAGGGCGGGGAAGATCGCGGAGTCCTCGCCGGTGTGGTGGCGCGTCAGCCCCTCGCAGAACGCCAGGCAGTGCTGGCGCAGTTGCAGCCCGAGCCCGGCCGGGCGGCCGGGGGAGTGGGCTTGGGCCTCGGCCCGGACGTGGCGCAGTTGGGCCCGCAGCCAGCTGTGCGCCTCCAGCAGCTTGTCGGCCAGGCTGCGGACGTCGCGCGGGTGGCCCGGCGGCGCTTCGGGGCGCTCCAGGACGACCACCGGCAACTCCCGCTCGGTGTGGGCCTGGTAGTCGCCGTACCCGGGTGCCCGGCGGACGACGGCGGCGAACAGTCGCTCCCGGCGCGGGCCTTCGGCGGGTACCGCGATCGCGTCGAAGGTCTCGGTGCCGAGCTCGACCCTGACCACGGGGTGGGCCAGCAGATTGCGGTACCACTGCGGGTGTTCCGGCGCGCCGGCCGCCGAGGCGATGACCAGGAGCAGCCCCTCGGACCGGACGTACCCGAGCGGTACGGTGTGCGGCCGGCCGGAGTGCGCCCCGGTGGTGGTCAGCAACAGCAGGTCGCCGCCCTCGAACGGACCGCCGACCCGGCCGTCGTTGGCGCGGAACTCCTCGATGACATTCAGGTTGAAGGACATGGGCATGTGTGTGGTGAAGTCTCCTGCGAGTGAGGGGGCGCGGCCACACACGGCATCACGCGACGAACGGGCGGACACCGTGGTGGCCGCCTGGGTCAGATCAGGGCAGCGGAGAAGGTACTCATCGCGCATCGTCCCTTTGCGTGCAAGGTGCTGGCCCGACTGCCGGCCGGCCCACTTCTCTGTGGCCGACGCCGCGCTGCACACCCCCCATGAGACGTGGGCCGTGGATGCCGTGTCAATAGGCGTGATCACCGTGGAGCGTGCGCGGGGAGAGGGGGTGGGGCCGACGGTGGCAGCGACGGGACGACCGCGAAGGGATGACGGGTAACAGATGACAGAGAACAGATGACAGATAACAGATAACAGCTGACAGATTTCATCATCTGAAATCTGTCGGCTGTCATGCATCGGCTGTCATCCGTTCGCCGCCCGGGGGCGGGCCGGTCAACGCAGGTAGTCGATCAGCCCGGCCGGCTTGAGGCCCGCGGCGTCGGCGGCGGCGAGGGCGCGGGGCAGGTCGGTGGCGAGGGTGTCGGTCCAGTGCATCAGGATCACGTCGCCCGGCTGGAGCGGGCCCGGGTGCCAAATGTTGGAGGCGCCCCAGCTGTAGTCGGCGTCGGCGGTCAGCACGGTGCGGATGCCGCAGTTCGCGGCGGCCTGCAGGGTGTCGGCGTTCCAGGCGAAGAACGGCGGGCGGAACACCACGGGCGCGGTGCCGAACAGCCGGGTCATCGCGTCGCGCGCGTCGCAGATCTCCACCTGCTGCTGCTCCAGGGGGAGTTTGCTCAGGTCGGAGTGCGAGACGCTGTGGTCCTGCACGGAGGAGCCGGGCACGGCGGTGACCCGCTTGAAGAAGTCCGGGTCGGTGCCGGCCGGCATCGGCAGCGGGAAGGCCGTGATCGGCAGGTGGTGGTCGGCGATGAAGCGTTCCGCCTCGGGGGTGCGCTGCCAGCCGTCGTCCACGGTGAAGAAGACGACCTTGTCGGTGGTCGGGATCGAGCCGGCCGCCACCGCCGGGGCGGGCGCCGGGCCGTCGACCCGTACGTCGTCCACCGAGAACGGGCCCTGCTGGTACCAGCCGTGCACGTACAGCCGGATGCTGTGGGTGTTCGGGCCGGTGGTGAAGCGGGTGGTCAGCTGCTGCCAGCCGCCGGAGGTGGTCTCGGTCCAGGCGGGGGCGACGTCCCGGCCGGTGCCGGTGGCGCCCAGGTAGACGAAGTTGCCGCGCACCCAGGCCGAGGCGGTGTAGGTGGTGCCGGGCTGGACGGCGACGGTCTGCGCGCACTCGCCGGTGGAGTCGTCGTTCGCCGGGGTGACGGTGAGCGCCGAGGTGCCGGAGTGTGCGCCGGAGGTGGTGACGGCCGCCTCGGCCGGGCCGCCGGTGCAGCTCCAGCCGGGGATGCTGCCCCAGTCGGCGAGGGCGGGGGAGGGCAGTTCGAAGCCGGGGTTGGTGGCCAGGTTGACGGTCGTGGCGCCCGCGCCGCCGGCGGGGGAGACGGGGGTCGCGGGGGAGGCCGTCGGGGAGGCCGTCGGGGAGGCGGAGGCCGCCGGGACGGCGAAGGCGGTGAGCAGCGCGACGGAGGCGGCCAGCGCGGACAGGCGCGTGGACATCGACACGTGAGGACTCCAGCAGGTGGGGGCACGCCCGTGGGGAGGGCGCGGAACGGGAATCTGGACCGTGGAACCGGGGCGCTCCCGGAGGGGCGGGAGCGGGTGGTGCAGGTGCGCCGCACTCGGACCGAAGAGCAACAATGGACTGGACCAATCCACCCGTCAAGGGAACGGCAGGTGAACCGCAGCGCGAACGATCCGTCCCGAAAGGGGACAAGACGGTACGTCAGAAGACCTGCCCGACGGCATGGTTCGGACGGAGGTCAGGCCCGGCTCAGGAGAGGTACAGCTCCTCGATGTCCGTCGAGTAGTACTCCGCGATCGCCGTCCGCCGCAGCTTGAGTGAGGGGGTCAGCAGTCCCTGCTCCAGGCTGAACTCCCGTGGCAGCAGGCGGAACGCGCGGATCGACTCGGCCCGCGAGACGGCGGTGTTCGCCGCCGCCACCGCGCGCTGGACCTCGACGTGCAGCTGCTCGTCCGCCAGCACCGCCCAGGCGTCCAGTTGCTCCCGTCCGCGGGTCTTGAGCCAGTGCGCCAGCGCGGCCGGGTCGAGGGTGATCAGCGCCGCCACGTACGGCCGGTCGTCGCCGACCACCAGGCACTGGGAGACCAGCGGGTGCGCCTCGACCCGTTCCTCCAGTGCCGTCGGGGCGAGGTTCTTGCCGCTGCTGGTGACGATCAGGTCCTTCTTGCGGCCGGTGATGGTGAGGTAGCCGTCCTCGTCCAGCCGGCCCAGGTCGCCCGTCCCGAACCAGCCGTCGACCAGTGATTCCGCCGTGCACTGCGGGTGGTTGAGGTAGCCGCCGAAGACCGAGCCGCCGCGCACCCACACCTCGCCGTCGTCCGCGATGGCCACCGAGGCGCCCGGCACCGGCTGTCCGACGGTGCCGAGCTTCTGCCGGCCGGCCGGGTTGGCGGTGATCGCCGCGCTGGTCTCGGTGAGGCCGTAGCCCTCGTAGAACTGGAGCCCGGCGCCGGTGAAGAACAGGCCCAGGTCCCGCCGCAGCGAGGAGCCTCCGCACATCACGGTGCGCACCCGCCCGCCGAGCACGGCGCGCAGCTTCGGGTAGACGGTCCGCTCGTAGGCCAGGTGGCGCAGCCGCAGGGCCGTACCGGGGCCGGGTCCGCGGCCGAAGGCCTTCTGCTCCCGGGCGGCCGCCCAGTCGACGGCCACCTGCCGGGCCTGCTCGAAGAGTTCGCCGCGCCCGGCCTCCTCGGCGGCGCGCCTGGCCCGCTGGAAGATCTTCTCGAAGACGTACGGGACGGCGTGCAGGAAGGTCGGCCGGAAGCTCGCCAGGGCGGGCAGCAGCGCGTCGGTGGAGACCTCGGGGACGTGCCCGATCCGGAAGCCGCCGCGGATCGCCGCGATCTGCACCGCCCGTCCGTAGACGTGCGCCAGCGGTAGGAAGAGCAGGGTGGCGGGCTGGCCGCCACCGCCGGTGTCGCGCAGCACCTCGCCCCAGCCGGCGAGCAGCGAGTCGGCCTCGGCGGCCAGGTTGGCGTGGCTGATCAGGCAGCCCTTGGGGCGTCCGGTGGTGCCCGAGGTGTAGACCACGGTGGCGATGTTGGCGGCGGTGACGCCGAGCCGCTGGCGGTGCACCAGGGCGTCGGGGACGCCCATGCCGTCCTCGGTGATCGCGGCGACGCAGTCGCGGTCCAGCTGCCAGATCCCGGTCAGGTCGGGCAGGGCGTCGCAGACCGCGCCGACGGTCATCGCGGCGTCCTCGTCCTCGACCAGGCAGGCCACCGCCTGGGTCTCGGCGAGGATCCAGCGGACCTGCTCGGGCGCGGCGGTGGGGTAGACCGGGACGGTGATCGCACCGATCGACCAGAGTGCGTAGTCGAACAGCGTCCACTCGTATCGCGTGCGGGACATCAGGGCGACCCGGTCGCCGTAGCGCACGCCGCGGGTCAGCAGGCCCTTGGCGAGGGCGAGGACGTCGTCCCGGAACTCCCGTGCGGTGACGTCCTGCCAACGTCCGTCGCCGGTCCGCCGGGACAGTTGCACCAGGTCGGGGCGGCGTTCGGCGGTGTCGTACAAGGAGTCGGCGAGTCCTCCGGTGGCCTCGGGCCCGGCCGGGGCGGGGGTGGTGAACTCGCGCACAGTCCTCCCCAGTTCGCGTCTCGCGGCGCTGTCCGTCGGCCCCGGCGCACGGGCACCGGGATGGCGGCGCCCGGTCGTGCGGGGTGGTGCGAAACTATCGGATCGGCCTGTCACTGCCCAGGGTTGTGACGGTGACGCGACGAGATCGACACCGGTCAGCACGGATGGTGTCGCAGTTGGGGAGGAGTCGCGGAGGCGGCGGTGGGTGCCCCGGGGTGCCCCGGGAGCCGAGTGGGAGTCGTCGGTGACGGCACGGCGACGGGCCGGGGAGGAGGGGCCGGGTCCGGCTCGGGGTGGAGCGGGGTGGATCGCGGCCGTCCCCTGACGTGTCCGGGGCAAGGCGAAGAAGCGGATCGGTTCGACCCTCGAACGTGTGGTCAGGGCGTAGTAGAGTCTCGCAGACCCGTGGCCGGGAGCCCCCGCAGCTCCCTGTCCAGGACTCCCCGAGTACCGCCCCGCCCGCCGTCCAGCCTGCCGTCAAGCCTGCCGTCCCACCAGTACCCCGGAAGCCCTCCGAACCGCTCCCCGTCCGCGCCTGGCACTTCCCCGACCGAGGACTCCATGCGTCTGCGCAGCAGCTCGATCCGCGCGAAGATCATCGCGCTGCTCCTGGTGCCCATCGTCGCGCTCGTCGCCCTGTGGGCGTACGCGACGCTCGCCGCCACCGGGGACGCCTGGAGCCAGCTGTCGATCAGCAGTGCGTACAAGGACTACGGGGCGGCGGTGGACCAGTACACCGGCGACCTGCAGAACGAGCGCCGCGCCGCCGTCCAGCACCTGGCCGACCCGAACTCGCCGGTCGCCCGGGACGGCTTCGAGCACGCGCGGACGGCCACCGACCACAGCCTCGCGGTGCTGCGCCAGAAGAAGGACGCCGCCGGCGACCGGCTCTCCACCGGCCAGCGGGCCCGCCTGCTGCAGATCATCGCCGCGGCCGACCAGCTCGGCCCGCTCCGCGCCCAGGTCGGTCGACTGGCGCTCAACTGGGAATTCGCCCTCGGACAGTACAGCGACCTGATCCGCCCCGTCTTCGGCTTCCGGTCCGCGTACGTCGCCCGGCAGAGCGGCCAACTCCCGCGCCAGGGCACCATCCTGATCGAGCTGGTGCGCGCCCGCGAGTACCTCTCCCAGGAGGACGCGGCGATGGAGGGCCTGCGCACCGGCGCGGCCCGGCCCACCGCCGAGCAGTACCAGGCCGCGCTGGACGCCCTGCACAACCAGCAGGCCCTGTTCACCGTCTACATCGCCGAGCTGGAACCCGCCGACCAGGCCGACTACATCGCGCTGCGCGGCGGCGAGGCCTGGGGCGCGCTGGCCCGGGCCGAGGCGGACTTCGTCGGCGCCGGCGGCCCCGACCGGGTGGTCCAGGCCCTCAACGGCGACAACTGGCGGGAGACCGCCGACCGCTCGCTCGGCGACCTCTCCTCGATCAACTCCCGGATCACCGCAGGGATGGACGAGCGCGGGCGCTCGGCCGCGATCGCGGCGCTGTGGCGCGGCGGCATCGCCGGCGCGATCGGCCTGGTCGCCGTCGTGCTGTCGGTGATGATCTCCTTCCGGATCGGGCGCGGCCTGGCCCGCGAGCTGATCAACCTGCGCAACGCGGCCAATGAGCTCGCCAGCACCCGACTGCCGTCCGTCATGCTCCGGCTGCGCCGCGGCGAGCCGGTGGACGTCGCCGTCGAGGCACCCGAACTGCGCTTCGGCCAGGCCGAGATCGGACAGGTCGGCCAGGCCATCAACGCGGTCCAGCGGGCCGCCGTGGAGGCCGCCGTCGAGCAGGCCGAACTGCGCCGCGGCGTCGCGGCGGTGTTCGTCAACCTGGCCCGGCGCAGCCAGGTGCTGCTGCACCGGCAGCTCACCCTGCTGGACACCATGGAGCGCCGCACCGAGGACCCGGCGGAGCTGGAGGACCTCTTCAAGGTCGACCACCTCACCACCCGCATGCGCCGCCACGCCGAGGGCCTGATCATCCTGGCCGGCGGCTCGCCCGGACGCGCCTGGCGCAAGCCGGTCCGGATGGTGGACGTGGTCCGCGCGGCGGTCGGTGAGGTCGAGGACTACGCCCGGGTGACCGTCCGGCCGTTCCCCGGCACCGGCCTGCTCGGCAGCGCCGTCGCCGACGTCACCCACCTGATCGCCGAACTGGTGGAGAACGCGGCCGTGTTCTCCCCGCCGACCACCCAAGTCACCGTTCAGGGCGAGGTGGTGGCGCACGGCTTCGCGCTGGAGATCGACGACCGCGGACTCGGGCTGAGCGAGCAGCTGCTCGCCGAGATCAACGAACGCATCACCGAGGAGCAGGAGTTCGACCTCGCCGACACCGACCGGCTGGGGCTGTTCGTGGTCAGCCGGCTCGCCCGGCGGCACGGCATCCGGGTCCACCTGCGGCCGTCCCCGTACGGGGGGACGACGGCGGTGGTGCTGATCCCGCGCGAGCTGCTGGCGGAGGCACCGGACGGATTGCCGGAGCCGCCCGCGGCCGGGGGCGGTGCCGGCGGTGTCACGGGTGGAGGACGACGGCCGGTGGGCCGGGCGGCCGGGCGTACGGCCGGGCGGCGTGACCTGGTCGCGGTGCCCGACCCGGCCTCCGGCGGCGCCGCGGGCCCGTCCGCGGGCGCGTCTCCGTTCGCGGATTCGTCCACGTCCATGTCCACGTCGCCGTCCACGGATCCGTACCCGGGCGGGTCTGCCGGTCCGGTGCCCGCCGGGGGCACGGGCGGGCGGCACCGGGTGACCGGCGGACCGCGGCCGTCCGTGCCCGAGACCGGGCTTACGGCCAACGGGTTGCCGCGCCGGGCGGCACGGACCAAGGGCGGTCCGGTGCTGGTGCCCGCGCCGGCCTCGGACGTCGAGACCGGGACGGGCACGGGACGGCACCGGCGGGACGCGGCGCAAGCCACGGTCGCCGCGGTGCCCGCCCTGGTGGACGCCGTGCCGGTGGACCCCGTGCCGGTGGACCCCGTGCCCGTGGACCCCGTGCCGGTGGACGCCGTGCCCGTGGACGCCGTGCCCGTGGACGCCGCGCCGGTGGACGCCGTGTTCGGGGGCGCCGCCCCCGTCGCCGCGGCTGGGGCCGACGCCGCGCCCCGGACGCCCGGCGGGCTGCCCCGTCGGGTCCGGCAGGCGAACCTCGCTCCGCAGCTCAAGGAACTGGCGAAGGACCGCCTCCGCGGGGAACCCGGGGCCGCGGGCCGGGCCGGTGGACCGTCGGCGGAGGCCGCCGATACAGGGGAAGCCGACCGGGCCGCGGAGGTCAGGGAACGCTCGCCGGAGGAGGCCAGGGCCACCTTCGCCTCGTTCCAGCGCGGCTTCACCCGCGGCCGCGGCACCACCGCCCCGGCGGACCGTACGGCCGCGTCGGGTGCCCGGCCCGTCGCCGTACCGCGCTGGCAGCCGCCGGACACCTCCCGGCTGGCGATCAGCCCGGCGCCCGCCCCGGCGGCGCTGCCCGCACCCCCGCCCGGGGACGCCGCCCGGGCGCCGCTCGCCCGTCGGATCCCGCCGGGCCAGCCGGTGCGGCGGAACCCTGCGGCCGTCCTGGCCGTACCACCAGTGACACCTTCAGTGCCCGTAGCACCGGCAGTGCCCGCCACACCGGCAGGACCCGTAGCACCGGCAGGAACCGTCGTACCTGCAGGACCCGTAGCACCGGCAGTGCCCGCTACGGCCGCAGGACCCGCTGCACCCTCAGGATCCGCAGGATCCGCAGCCCTCGTAGTACCCGCACCACCCGCTCCAGCGGAAGGAACTGATTCATGACCACTTCGACGCAGCCGTCCGGGGACCTCAACTGGCTCCTGGACGACCTGGTGGGCCGGGTCGCGGCCCTGCGCTACGCGGTGATCCTCTCCAGCGACGGGCTGGCCACCGGCGCCTCGCGCGACCTCGACCGCGAGGACGCCGAGCACCTCGCCGCGGTCGCGGCCGGGTTCCACAGCCTGGCCAAGGGGGCCGGCGGGCACTTCAAGGTCGGCGGGGTCCGGCAGACCATGGTGGAGCTGGACGAGGCGTTCCTTTTCATCACGGCTGCGGGCGACGGCAGTTGTCTGGCCGTGCTGAGCGAGGCCGAGGCGGACATCGGCCAGATCGCCTACGAGATGGCCCTGCTGGTCAAGCGGGTCGGCGAGCACATGGCCGCCGAGCCGCGCACCGAAACCGCCGCGCCGAGGGGCTGAGCGGTCCGATGGCGGATCCGATGGCGGACGGCTCGGTGACCCCGGAGGGCGCGGAGCCGGCGGGCACGGCCCCGGAAGGCACGGAGCCGGACGGCCCGGCCCCCGACGGTGTGGGGCCGGAGCAGGACACCCCGGGCGGACCCGAGGTCGACCTGTTCCGGCCCCGCACCCCGGTCGACGACCGGTGGTTCGACGACGAGGCCGGACCGGTGGTGCGGCTCTACTCGATGACCAGGGGCCGCACCCGGCCGGTCGAGGAGGGGCTGTTCGACCTGATCTCGCTGGTCACCGCCAAGGAGCCCGGGCCGGACGCGGGGGCCGTGCCCGCGCACGTCCTCGACCCGGAGCACCAGACCCTGCTGGCCTGGTGCCGCCACGAGCCGCTGTCCGTCGCCGAGCTCGGCTCCTACACCGACCTGCCGGTCAGCGTCGTGCGCGTCCTGCTCGGCGACCTCTACGACGCCGACCTGATCAGCGTCACCCGACCCGTTCCGCTCGCCGAGCTGCCGGACGAGCGCCTGCTGCGAGACGTGATCAATGGACTCCGTGCGCTCTGACCCCACCCCGCCGAGCACCGCCGCGAAGCCTGCCGGGAGCGCCGACGACCCGCGCTGGCGCGGCGGTCCGGCCGCCGCGGTGAAGATCCTGGTGGCGGGCGGGTTCGGCGCGGGCAAGACCACCCTGGTCGGGTCGGTCAGCGAGATCCGGCCGCTGCGCACCGAGGAGGAACTCAGCGAACTGGGCCGCCCGGTGGACGACACCTCGGGCGTGGAGGCCAAGCGGACCACCACGGTGGCGATGGACTTCGGCCGGATCGACCTGCGGCCCGGCCTCGCGCTCTACCTGTTCGGGACGCCCGGGCAGGACCGGTTCTGGTTCGTCTGGGACGAGCTGGCGCGTGGCGCGCTCGGCGCCGTGGTGCTCGCGGACACCCGGCGGCTGGCCGACTGCTTCCCCTCGGTCGACTTCTTCGAGCAGCGCGGCATCCCGTTCCTGGTCGCGGTCAACTGCTTCGACGGCACCGAGCGGTTCGCCCCGGAGGAGGTCCGGGACGCGCTGGACCTCGACCCGGGCATCCCGGTGGTCCTGTGCGACGCCCGGCTGCGGGAGGACGGCAAGGGACTGCTCGTGGCGCTGGTCGAGCACGCCGCCGAGCTCCGTCGGCGGGCTGCGGCCCGGACCTGAGGCTCCGTGGGATCGGTCCTGGTCAGGGGCGCTTCGTGCACCCGACGTCTCATTCGGTGGTCCACATGTCGGACGAACGGTGCGCGGAAGGTTGCCTAGACAGGCTCGGGCGTGGAAGGCTCTGTGGACGTAAGCCGTCCCGGCGCGCACCGGATCATGGGTGTGTCGCCGCGCGGGCAACGAAGCGCAACGAAGCGCAAGCGCGTGGAGCGCGACGAGGCAGGACGAAGGGGGAGGGCAGCAGGGATGACCGTCGGCAAGCGACGCATCACCGCCGTGCCCGGCCCCGTCATGCCGGTGCTCACCGTCCGCCGCTACATCGACCACGCGCTGATCTGCAGCGCCTGTTGTCGCTGACCGGCCTCCTCCACCCCGGTACGTCCCCGGCACCCCAGGCCTGCACCCGGCCGCCGCCCGACGCACCACCGACCCCGTCGACCAGGCCGTAGCGGACCGCACGTCAGGAGCGCCCGCGGCCGACCGATCCGGCCCCGCCCCGCGGAGAGACCACCAGTGAACACCGTTCGCCCCAGCAACTCCCTCGAACCGTTCTGGCCGTCCCGGCAGCCACACCTGTTCGATCAGACGTGTCCGGGTTCGCCCAGCGCGTCCCGGCCCTCCGCCCGCTGAACCCGGTCCCCCCGGTCCAGCTCCGGCAGTACGCCCGGTCGACGCGCAGACGACTCCACCCCGTCCGTCACGCGCGAAATGAGCGGCACACCATGTCTTCCTCCTCCACGGCCACCCTGCCCCTGCCCGTCGCGACCCCGCACCTGCGCGCGGTCCGCTCCGTTCCCCCGGTCTCCGTCCCGCCCGTCTCCGTTGTTCCTTCCGTCGTTCCCTCCGCCGTGCCCTCCGGCCCGTCGGTCCCGCCCCAGTCCGGGGCGGTCGCACCGCCGGCCCCCGCGTCGCTGCTCGCCGCACTGCCGGAGGGCGCGGCCGTCGTCGCCGCCCTGCCGCAGGGAGTGCTGCCGCAGGGCCTGCTCGCCCAGTACGGTGCGCAGACCGGCGCGCCCGCCGGCCACCCGATGGTCGGCTACCTGGTGCTGGTACCGGCCGAGAGCCCGGCGGCCGGTCCGCTCGGACTGGCCGGGCACGCCACGCCGGGCACGCTGCCGGGTGGCGCCGGATCGGGCCTTGCGGGTTCGGGTCTTGCGGGGACGGGCGCCGCACCGGCCGCCGTCCGTCCGGTCCGGCCCGCCGGACGCGGCATCGCCGTCGACGCCGAGCGCCGCAACGCCTACGTCGACGGGCGGCTGCTCGACCTCACCTACCTGGAGTTCGAGCTGCTGGCCCACCTCACCGAGCACCCGCAGCGGGTGCACACCCGGGACCACCTGGTCTCGGCGGTCTGGGGCTACGGCCACGTCGGGGACGGTCGCACGGTCGACGTGCACGTCGCCCGGCTGCGCCGCAAGCTCGGCCCCGCCTACCGGGACTCGATCGTGACGGTGCGCCGGGTCGGGTACAAGTACACGCCGGTCAACTGAGCTGCTGCTCCGCGCTGTTCGGCCGTTGGCCCAGGGTCTTCGGTCCACCCTCTCCGGCCCACCGTCGGTGGCCGACCGTCTCCGGCCGACCGCTTGTGGCCGACCGCCTTCGGCGTGAGGCCGCCCTGCGTCACAGCGGGCCGCCCGTTCCTTCCGTGAACGGGCGGCCCGCTGCCGCGTGTTGGCGCTGCGCGTGGGCGGGCGGTGCGAGTCGGATGGACCGGTTGTGCGGGGCGCCCGGGTCAGGCCCGTTGGTCGGGGGGCAGCAGGAGGACGGAGAGGGCTTCGGCGCAGGTCCGGGCGGGGGTCAGGAACCGGTCCAGGCGGTCGTCGGTGAGGTGCGCCGGGGTCGAGCGGACCGCGAGCGCGAACCGGGCCTGCCCGGCGGCGTCCAGTACGGGAACCGCGAGCGTCCGCACCCCGGCGGCGGACTCGCCGTCGTTGAGCGCGTGACCGGCCGCCCGCACCCGAGCCAACTCCTCTTCCAGGAGCGACGGTTCGGTGATCGTACGGTCGGTGAAGGACGGTAGCGGGCCGAGTGCGGACACCGCCGCCTCGCCTGCGCGCGGCCAGGCGAGCAGGACCTTGCCGAGCGCTGTGGAGTGCAGCGGGCGGCGCAGCCCGAGCCCGGTGTCCGGCCGGACCGAGCCGCCGACCAGGATGACGGCGTGCGGGCCACTGCGGATCGCCAGGTCGGCGGTCGTTCCGGTGCGTCGGGAGAGCAGCTCCAGCTCGGGGCCGGCCAGGTGCAGTCCGCGCTGGTGGAAGGTGAGTTGGCCGAGTTCGGCGACCGCCGGACCCAGCCGGTAGCGGGCCGTCTGATCGTCCTGCTCCAGGAATCCGGCGCTGACCAGCGTGCGGGCGAGCCGGTGCGCGGTGGAGACCGAGAGGTCCATCCGACGGGCCAGGTCCGAGGCGCTGAGGTCGGGGCCGTTGTCGTGGAAGCAGTGCAGCAGTCCGAGTGCGCGCTGGACGGCCTGGGCACCGGCCGGGGGGCTCTGGACGGCGGTGGCGGCCTCGGCCATGGCACCTCGCGTTCGGTTCGTGGCTCCGGGCGGCGCGCCGGAGGGAGTCTCAGCGTAGGGCAGCGAGTGCTGCGGAGATGTGTCAACGACGTTGCAATGGAATGGCGTTGATGAACAACTGATCCCACCATGTGGCAAAGGCTTGCCTCCGGCTCGACCGGCGTGGAACGCTCCTCGCATCGCGCCGCCCGGCTCCTCGGTACGGACGGCGCGCCATCGCCATCGTCGTCGCCACCCCACCTCGCCCGCGCTCGGTGCACCCGTGTGCCGCGACGCGTGGATCCCCGTGCGCCGGACCGGAAGGAGTAGCGCCGTGACGTCCCACCGGTGTGTTCCCTCCTGTCCCTGTTGTCGCTGACGCTCCTCGTCCCGCTCCTCCTGCGCCTTCGTACGCCGTACGCCGTACGCCGTGCGCCGTGCGGCGTGCGCTCCGCGCTCCGCTTCCCGCTCGCCGCCGTGCGCCGTGCCGTGCGGCGGCGGCGCACCCGAACTCCGCTGCCTCCGACCGCCGTCGGAGCCCCCGAAGAGGACCACGCCCCGTGCCCAGTCGTTCGCCCAGCTCCTCCGCCGTCCCCGAAACCCTCTGGTTCACCCGCTGCCCGGTGCCCACCGCGACCGGTATCGCCGCTGATCAGGGCTGGCTGGCACGGGAGTTCGCCCCGGACGGAATCGCCGTCCGCTCGCTCCAGGACGCCCCGCCGGAGGTGGCCGCCGACCACCACTACACCCACGCGCTCACCGGGCTCTTCCGCGAGGGCGGCAACGTCCCCGCGCTGTGGGCCCGTTCGCGCGGCGAGGCGACCCGGCTGATCGGGTTGACCTGGATCGAGGAGCGACAGGTCGTCCTGGTCCGGGCCGGGAGCGGCATCAGTGAGCCCGGGCAGCTGCGCGGGCTGAGGCTGGCGGTTCCACATCATGGGATCGGCATCGACTTCTGGCGGGCCATGGCCCTGGCCGGCTTCCGGGGCGCCCTGGCGCTCGCGGGTCTCGGGCTGGAGGACGCCGAACTGGTCGACGTGCCGGCCGTCCCGGGCGGCGGGCAGTGGTCCGCCGAGCTGTCCGCATTGCGAGACGGCCTGGTGGACGCCGTGTACGTGAAGGGGGCGCTGGCCGTCGAGGCGGCCCGCCGGATCGGCGCGGAGGTGGCGGTGGAGCTGGACGCGGCTCCGGACCGCCGGGCCCGGGTCAACAACGGCACGCCCCGGCCGGTCACCGTCCACCAGCGGCTGCTGGACGAGCACCCGGAGCTGGTCGCCCGCTTCCTGGCGGTCCTGTTGGAGGCCGCCGACTGGGCCGCCGAGCGTCCGGTGGAGGTGGCCAGGATCCTCCAGGCC
>NZ_JBHZCY010000097.1:0-35648 GCF_042786665.1 Kitasatospora sp. NPDC059146
GCGGGGGGGGGGGGTGGTTGCTGGGGGGGGGTGGGGGCGGGGGGGGCGGTGGCCCGCGCGCCCGTGGGGGGTGGGGTGGGTGCGGGGTGGGGTCAGGGGAGGAGGCGGAGGTCGGTGGGGGGGTGGGTGGCGGTCTGGTGGCGGAGGAGGTGGGGGCCGAGCCGGAGGGTGAGGTCGAGTTGTTCGCCGGGGCGGGTGAGGGTGGCGGTGAGGTGGTCGGCGAAGGTGTCGAGCTGGTCGGGGGTGATCTGGCGGCCGGTGTAGCGGGTGGTGCGCTGGGTGGGGGTTCCGGTGCCCCAGCAGAGGGTCAGGTCGATGTCTGCGGGTTCCGGGGCGAGCAGGGTGCGGGCGGCCGTCCAGTAGTCGTCGGCGCCGGGGGAGTCGATGCCGAAGGCGGCCTCGATCAGGCCGTGGGGGCGGAGCAGGCAGTGGTCGTAGCGGTGCTCGGCGGCCCGGCCGGGGAGGTCGGCGGGGTCGGTGGAGATGCGGACCCGCATGGTGCTGCGGCCGTCCGGGGCGGTGGCCTCGCCCCAGGGGCCGCCGTCCGCCCCGTACCGGAGGCCGAGCAGGGCGGCCAGTTCGCCGGTGGTGGGGGCGAGGCCGTCGGGCCAGCGCAGGTGGAGGTCGGCGTCGACGGACACGGGGTGCTCCTGGGCTGCCGGGCGGGGGCGGGGTGCTCGGATGCTACGGGTGCGGAAGATCGGCCTGCCAGCGGATTTCGCCGTCCACGGTGTGCGGGGTGGGGTGCAGGCCGAGGGTGCGGGCGATGCGGGCGGAGGCGTGGTGGTCGGGGTGGACGTGGGCGACGGCGGTGGTGATGCCGGCGGCGGTGAGGTGGGCGAGCAGGGTGCGGGCGGCCTCGGTGGCCAGGCCGCGGCCCTGCCAGGGGGTGCCGACCACCCAGGCGAGTTCGGCCTCGGCGGCCGCGGGGTGGACGGTGGCCTGGACGTAGCCGGTCAGGGCGTCGTCGGTGCGGAGACGGAGGACCCAGTTGCCCCAGATCTCGGCCGGGTCCGGGGAGCCGGCGGCGAGCCGGGTGCAGCGGGCGCGCCACTGGGCGGGGGTGGCCGGGCTGCCGCCGGTGAAGGTGTGCAGGGCCGGGTCGGCGAGGGCGGCGGCGAGGTCGTCGGCGTGCTCGGGGGCGAGGGGGAGGAGGTCGAGGCGCTCGCTGTGGAGGGTGGTGATCAGCATGGCGGTATTCAAGCGGGTGGGGGTGGCGGCCTCGGCGCGGCGTCCTTTCCGGTGGGTGCGGGGGAGGGTCGAATGGGTGGTTCGAGTCGGACGACGGAGGAGGCCCACGTGCGGTACCTGGTCAGGGAGAAGCTGTTCGCGGTCGGCGACGACTACTGGATCGAGGACGACCGGGGGCACAAGGCCTACCTGGTGGACGGCAAGGTGCTGCGGCTGCGGCACACCTTCGAGCTCAAGGACGCGCACGGGCACGTGGTCGCGGTGGTGAAGGAGAAGATGCTCACCGTCCGGGACGCGATGAAGATCGAGGACGCCGAGGGCGAGGTCGTCGCGACCGTCAGGGAGAAGCTGTTCACGCCGTTCCGGGACAAGTACCTGGTGGAGCTGGCCGGCGGTGGTGAGCTCAGGATCCACGGTGACCTGGTCGACAAGGACTACCGGGTCGAGAACCAGCACGGGGACCGGCTGGCCCGGATCTCCCGCAAGTGGTTCCGGGTCCGCGACACCTACGGGGTGGAGGTCGCCGACGGGGCGGACACCGGGCTGCTGCTCGCGATCGCGGCCTGCGTCGACCACCTGGTGGCGGAGGAGCACTGAGTCAGCGGTTCAGGACGTGGTCCCGGCCCCAGGCGCCCAGCGGGGCCAGGGCCGCGTTCAGCTGCCGCCCGGCGTCGGTCAGCGCGTACTCGACCCGGGGCGGCACCTCGTCGTAGGCCTCCCGGCGCACGATGCCGTCCGCCTCCAGTTCGCGCAGGTGGGCGGCCAGCACCTTCTCGGTGATCCCCGGCACCAGCCGGCGCAGCTCGCCGAAGCGGCAGTGCGGGCGCTCGCCGAGGGCCCAGAGGATCAGTACCTTCCACTTGCCGCCGATCACGTCCATCGCGGCGTCGATCCCGCAGACGTGCGCCCCCGGCCTCGGCACGGTCGCCATGCCCACCCCTTCCGACCTCGTCGCTCACCCCAGGGTAACCACCCACTCCGAAGTGCGTACTTGATCACGGGTGGGGCCGGGACGAGGCTGATCGGCATGGCACAGAAGACAGTTGAGACCTCACCCGAGACCCACGTCACCCTGCTCGGCCTCGGCGCGATGGGCACCGCGCTGGCCCGCGCCTGGCTCGCCGCCGGGCACCCGCTCACCGTCTGGAACCGCACCGCCGCCCGCGCCGAACCGCTCGCCGCCGCCGGCGCGGTGGTGGCGGCCACCGTCGGTGAGGCCGTCGCGGCCGGGCGGCTGGTGGTGGTCTGCCTGCTCGACGACGACTCGGTGGAGCGGGCGTTGGAGGGGGTGGAGCTGGCCGGGAAGGACCTGGTCGACCTGGTCACCAGCACCCCGGGGCAGGCCCGCGCCCGGGCGGCCTGGGCCGAGGCGCGTGGCGCCCGCTACCTGGACGGCGGGATCATGGCCGTGCCGCCGATGATCGGCGTACCGGCGGCCGGGGCGTACGTCTTCTACAGCGGTTCGGCGGCGGTCTTCGAGGAGCACCGGGAGGCGTTGGGCGTGCCGGCGGGGGCCCGGTACGTGGGCGCGGACGCCGGGTACGCGGCGCTGCACGACGTGGCGCTGCTCAGCGCGATGTACGGGATGTTCGCCGGGGTCGCCCACGCCTTCGCGCTGGTCCGGGGCGAGGCGGTGGCGCCGGGTGACCTCGCGCCGCTGCTGCGGGACTGGCTCACCGCGATGGCCGGATCGGTCGAACGGACGGCGGCGCAGCTGGAGAGCGGGGACCTCACCACCGGCGTGGTCTCCAACCTGGCGATGCAGGTCGCGGGCCGGGGGACGCTGCTGCGCACCGCCGAGGAACAGGGGGTGAGCGTCGAACTGCTGGCCCCGTACTTCCGGTTGATGGAACACCGGTTGGCGCTCGGCAGCGGCGCCGAGGACCTCACCGGGGTGGTCGACCTGCTGCGGCGGTGAGGGCCGGCCGGTAACGTACCGGCATGGCTGACCTTGAAGAACGCGCCAATGTCGTCGCGTCCGGACCTCGGCAGACCGGTGCGGGGGTGGGCGTCCGACGGCGCCGCGCCGCCGATCTCGCCGACTGCGTACGGGCCCTGGGCGACGTCCACACCATCGACGGCTACCCCGCCGAGTGGCCCGAGCGGCCCGCCGCCTGGCTCAGCCCGGACGGCCTGCTGGCCGCCTGGGTCGCCGAGGCGGACGGCCGGATCGTCGGCCACGTCGGCCTGGTCCGCTGCGGCCCCGGCGACCTCGCCCCCGGGCTGTGGAGCCTGCGCACCGGCGGCAGACCGGAACTCACCGCCCTGATCGGCCGCCTGTACGTCGCCCCGGCCGCCCGCGGCCGCGGGGCCGGCACCGGGCTGCTCGCCCACGCCGTGGTGCACGCCCGGACCCTCGGCCTGCACCCCGTGCTCGACGTGCTCGCCACCGACACCGCCGCCCTGGCCCTCTACCGGCGCCTCGGCTGGACCCTGCTCGGCAGCGGCGAACAGCGCTGGGCCTCCGGCCGCACGGTCGACGTGCACTGCTTCGCCGCGCCGCGGGGGTAGCGCGCGGGTGGCTCCGGCGGCCCGGCGCCCGGGCCGCCGGACGTCAGAGCGGAACGACCTGGACGCCCGCTTCCAGGCCGATGAAGTCGGCGGCGTTCCGGGTGTAGAGCGGCAGGCCGTGGGCGGCCGCCGTCGCCGCGATCATCAGAGCCATGCGGCGGGGCCGGGGATCACGCTTGGCCTGGATGGTGAGCGCCGTCAGTGTGCCGAACCTCCGGGCTGCCTCGCGGTCGAACGGGAGCGCGGTGAACTCCGCCTCCACGTCCGCGAGCCGCTGTGCCCTGGCCAGCACCTGCACGGGATCCTTGGCCATCGCGACGCCCTGGGCGAGTTCGGCCAGCACGATGGATGCCACCGCGGCCTCGACCGGCAGGAGCCGTGGGTCGATCCGCGGCAGGTCGATCACGACGCAGGTGTCGAGCAGTCCGCGTTGGTGTCGCCCGGTCACGCCTGCTCCCACGGGTCGTCGCCGCCGACCCGGTCCTCGTCACCGTAGAAGGCATCGGCTTCGGCACGCATCTCCGCTGCGTCGATCACGGGTGCGTTCTGCCACTTCCGCTGGAGCTCTTCGACGGGGACGAACCGGCGGCGACTGCTGATCGGCCGGACCTCGGCGATCTCGGTGCCGTTCCGGGTGATGTGGTAGATCTCTCCGGCTTCGACGTCGTCGAGCACGGCCTTGGACCGCGCCGCGAGCTCGCGCTGCGTGATGGTCTTCATGGAGCCATTGTATCGCGCTGTAATGCGCCGTGTAGCAGTTTGCGTGGAGCCCCGGGCCGGTCGGGATGCGGGGCGGTCCGGGGCTCCACGAGGGCGGCGGGTCAGGGACGCGGGGATCCCCCGGTGGGGGGAGGGGGATGGTCACGCCGGGGGAGGCCGGGGCCGGGGCGGGCGGGTGAGCCTGGGGCCATGATGATCGGGGAGTGGGTGCGGGACGGTCGGGCGGTGGCCGGCTGGGGCCTCGGGTACGCGGGGTTCGGGGCGGGCTGCGGGTTGGGCGGGACGGCGCTGTGGGGGGCCGGCTGGGTCGGGTGGGCGGTCGCCGGGGTCGGGGCGGTGGCGGTCGGGGCCGGGTGGGCGGCGGCCCGGGGGCGGCCGGGGCGGGGGCTGACCCGGGGGTTGTGGCTGCTGTGCGGGTTGGCCGCGGTGGCGTCCTGGAGCCTGCTGATGGACGTGGTGACGCTGCTGTTCGGGCAGGGCGTGGACAGCGTCCCGGACGCGGTGCACAAGGTGCTGGCCGCGGCCGGGGCGCTGCTGCTGGCGGGCACCGCGCGGGCCCGGGGGCCGGTCGCGGCGCGGACGGCCTTCCGGGCGGCGCCCTCGGCGGCCCCGGCCGCCGTCCAACTCGCGGCCTGGGCGGGGACCTTGGCCTTCGTGCCGTATGTGGTGATGAAGCTGGTCTGGGCCTTCGGCGGCAGCTTCGCGGGGATCAGCGGCGACCGGATGTACGCCGACTACGTGCGCAACGGCTCCTCCGGGATCTGGCTGGCCCTGGAGCGCCGGGGGCTGGACGGCACCGTGCTGCTGGCGGCGCTCGGGGTGTTCCTGCTGTGGGGGCTGGTGCGGCCGTGGGGGCAGGTGTTCCCGCGCTGGACCCTGCCGCTGCGCGGCCGGCCCGTACCGCGCTGGCTGCCGCTCGCCCCGGCGCTGATCGGCGCGGTCACGCTGGCGCCGTACGGGCTGCTCGGGATCGGCTACCTGTCGCTGTGCGCCGCCGGGGTGACCGGGATGCGGGTGGGCGCGCTGGGGACGCCGGAGCAGGCGATGCAGATCGGGTGGGTCGGGATGGGCGCCTTCGCCGGGTACGGGGTGGCGCTGGCGGTGGCCACCCGCTCGTACTGGCGGCGGACCGGACCGGACCGGACCGGACCGGGGCGTGAGCGGGGGCGGGGGCGGGGAGGGCAGGGAAGTGTTTGCTGAGGCGGCAACAAAGCTTGCCGATACGGGATGGTCGGTCGCAGCCTGGCGGTGGAGGTGAGCGACGATGACCGAGAAGACGACGACCGGGAAGAACGGCGCGAACGGCACGGCGGAGGGCTACGACGCGGTGGTGGTCGGCGCCGGTGCGGCGGGACTGAACGCCGCCCTGGTGCTGGGCCGGGCCCGGCGCCGGGTCGCGCTGGTGGACGCGGGTGAACCGCGCAACGCCCCCGCCGCCCACATGCACGGCTTCCTCAGCCGGGAGGGCATGCCCCCGGCCGCACTGCTCGCGGTCGGCCGCGAGGAGGTCGCCCGGTACGGGGTGCACCTGATCGACGGCCGGGTCGAACACGTCGAGCGGGCCGGACCGGCCGAACCCGGCTTCGTGGTCCGACTGGCCGGCGGGCCGGTGCTGCACGCGCGCCGGCTCGTCGTCGCCACCGGGCTGCGGGACGGCCTGCCCGACCTGCCCGGCCTCGCCGAACGCTGGGGCCGGGACGTCCTGCACTGCCCGTACTGCCACGGCTGGGAGGTCCGCGACCGCCCGCTCGGGGTGCTCGGCACCGGCCCGGGGGCCGTCAACCAGGCGCTGCTGCTGCGGCAGTGGTCGGACGACGTGGTGCTGCTCGCCCACACCCTGGAGCCCACCGCCGCCGAGCGGGAACGGCTCGCGGCGCGCGGCGTCCGGGTCGTCGAGGGCCGGATCGTCCGGGTGGTCGCCGACGACGGGCGGCTGCGCGGCGTCGAACTCGACACCGGGCGGGTGGTCACCCGGGAGGCCGTCTTCGTCGCCCCCCGGCCGGTGCCCCGGGACGCGCTGCTCCTCGGACTGGACTGCGCCCGGGACGACGACGGCTGGGTCACCACCGACCGGACCGGCCGCACCAGCGTCCCCGGCGTCTGGGCCGTCGGCAACGTCGCCGACCCGCGCGCCCAGGTGGTCGTCGCCGCCGGGGCGGGCGCGGCCGCCGCCTTCGTCCTCGACCACGACCTGGTGGACGAGGAGATCGGACGGGCGGTCGCCCTGTGCCGCGCGTCCGGGCCGGCCCTGCCGGTCTGAGCGGGGAAGCTACCAGCGACCGACCGGCCGACCGACCCACGCACCCAGCCACGCACCCAGCCACCCACCCACGCACCCACCACCGGAGAGGCACCACCATGTCCGCACACCAGCACGGTCAGCACCAGCACGGGCACCAGCACCAGCACGGCCCCGGGCAGGTCCCGGCCGCCGACCTCGACTGGGACGCGCTCGCGGCACACCTGGAGCGGGAGGCCGAGCTGCGGGCCGACGCCGTCACCGCGGCCGGGCAGTGGCTGTCCGGCCTCGCCGGGGACGGCACGGTCCGCCGGGTCCTCGACGTCGGCGCCGGGCCCGGGGTGATCGCCCAGCAGCTCGCGGCGGTCCTCCCGGCCGCCGAGGTGGTCGCCGTCGACCGGTCGGCCGCCCTGCTGGAGCGCGCCCGGACCCGCTCCGGCGGCCGGCTCGGCATCCAACAGGCCGACCTGCCCGCCGAGTTCGACAAGCTCGGCGAGGCCGACCTGATCTGGTCCGGCAACGCGATCCACCACCTCGGCGACCAGCAGGCCGCGCTCACCGCGCTGGCCGGCCGGCTGCGCCCCGGCGGCCTGCTCGCCGTCGCGGAGAGCGGCCTGCCGCCGCGCTTCCTGCCCCGCGACTTCGGCCTCGGCCGGCCCGGCTTCCAGGCCCGGCTGGACGCCGCCCACGAGGACGGCTTCGCCGCCATGCGGGCCGAACTGCCCGACGCCACCGAGGAGGTCGAGGACTGGCCGGCCATGCTCCGGCGGGCCGGACTGGAGCCCAGCGGCACCCGGACCTTCCTGGTCGACCACCCGGCACCGCTGGCCCGCCCGGTCCGCGAGTACCTGCACACCCAACTGGGCCGGCGCCACGACCAGTTGGCCGAGGCGATCGACCCGCGGGACCGGGCGACCCTGGAGGCGCTGATCGACGAGGACGCGCCGACCGGGATCCTGCGGCGGCCGGACGCGTTCTACCTGTCGGCGATGACGGTGCACACCGGGCGCAAGGCCTGAGGGGGTCGCCGCGCCCTGCCGGGGTGGCTCAGGGAGCGACCTGGAGGAAGGCCAGGACGGCCAGCACCCGGCGGTGGTCCTCCTCGGAGGGCGGCAGGTCGAGCTTGAGGAAGATGTTCGCGGTGTGCTTCTTCACGGCCCGCTCGGTGATCACCATCCGTTCGGCGATGGCCCCGTTCGAGCGCCCCTCCGCCATGAGCTCCAGGACTTCGCGCTCACGCGGCGTCAGGCGCTCCAGCGGCTTGCTGCGGCCGGTGTTGTTGACCAGCATCGCGATCACCTGCGGGTCCAGCGCGGTGCCGCCCGCCGCCACCCGGTGGACCGTCGCCACGAACTCGTCGGGGTCGAAGACCCGGTCCTTGAGCAGGTAGCCGATCGCGCCGGTGCCGTCGGCGAGCAACTCCTTGGCGTAGAGCTGCTCCACGTACTGGGAAAGCACGAGCACCGGCAGACCGGGGATCTGCCGGCGCGCTTCCAGAGCCGCCTGCAGGCCCTCGTCGGTGAACGTCGGGGGCAGTCGTACGTCGACGACTGCCACGTCCGGCCGTTCGGTGAGGAGGGCCTGCAACAGGTCCGGTCCGGTGTCCACCGCGGCCACGACCTCGAAGTCGTAGGCCTGCAGCATCCGGACCAGGCCGTCCCTCAGGAGGAAGAGGTCCTCCGCGAGTACAACTCGCACGGCAGCTCCATCGTCAGGGTCGTGGGGCCGCCGAGCGGGCTGCGGACGGCCAGGACTCCGTCGAAGGTAGCAAGTCGGCGCTCCAGGCCGCGCAGGCCGGTGCCGCGGGAGGGGTCGGCGCCGCCGGTGCCGTCGTCCGTGATTTGGGCCTTCAGGGTGCCGTTCTCGTACCAGAGTTGGACGTCGACGTGGCTCGCGCCGGAGTGCTTGGCGGCGTTGGTGAGCGCCTCGGAGACGGCGAAGTAGACGGCGGACTCGACCGGGGCCTCGGGGCGGCCGGGCAGTTCGGCGGAGACCGTCACGTTCAGCGGGCTGTCCATGCCCAGGGCCCGGACGGCGTCGGCCAGGCCGCGGTCGGCCAGCACCGGCGGGTGGATGCCGCGGACCAGGTCGCGCAGCTCGTTCAGGGCGGAGGCGGAGGCCTGGCGGGTCTCGGCGAGCAGCTGCTTGGCGGCCTCCGGGTCACGCTCGACCAGCCGCTCGGCGACGCCCAGGTTCATGCCCATGGCCACCAGCCGGGCCTGCGCACCGTCGTGCAGGTCGCGCTCGATCCGGCGCAGTTCGGCGGCCTGGGTGGTCAGCGCGTCGCGCCGGGTCTCGGTGAGGTGGGCGACCTTGCGCTCGGCGGCCAGCGCCTCGGCCCGGGCGGTCGGGCCCAGCAGCGCCTTGGCGAGCGCGGTGTGGCCGCGCAGCGCGGCGGGGGCGATCGCCAGGCCGGCCAGCATCACCGGGACGCCGAACAGGGCGGCGGTGCCGGCGGCACCCGAGTCGGTGACGTGGATCCACAGGTACCAGGTGTTGCCGCCGTTGTCGGCGATCGACTGCCAGACCTGCGGCAGCACCAGGCCGAAGGCGCCGTAGGCGACCACCAGGAGCGGGAACAGCGCCACCGTGAAGCCGACCACCGGGTCGACCACCAGCCAGAGCAGGTCGCGCCAGGTGGCCTGGTCCGCCAGCATCGCCTGGCAGCGCTTCCAGGCCCCCTGGAGGCCGGGTGCGGCCTCCGGCAGCGGCTGGTAGGGGTCACGGATCTCGACGCCGTTCCAGCGGGCGGCGAGCCGGCGCCGCAGGCCGGCCAGGCCGCGGACCGCGAGGAGCGTGGGCGGCACCAGCAGCGCGCCGACCGCGAGGCCCATCAGCGAGGCGGTGACCGAGGCGGCGGTGAGCAGCAGCAGCTGCGGCACGGCGAACGCGGCCAGCGCGGGGCCCCGCAGCAGGGACCGGACGGCGTTGCCCAGCATGCCGAGCGGGTTGCGCCGGCTGCGGCCGCCCGTGGTGTCGGTGTTCTGCACGTTGTTCACAACTCCCGTGGTGATGCTGCTGGTCATGACCGCTCGGCCCTTTCCGTGACGGCCTCGCGGCCGGTATCCCTACCCGTTGCTTGCTGACGACATCCAGACTGCCGTCCGCCGCCGTTCCGATCACTGGGCCCTGGACCCCTGTTGGTGGTACCTGGGTACACCCCCCGATCGACGCCCAGAGGCCATGTCCCGGAAACGGTGCCCGGCCTAGTGTTGCGGGTGTCGGGGAGCGACCCGCCGCAAGGGCGCCGGAGCTTCCGTAAATCACTTGTATCGAACGGGAGTTCATCATGAGCGCGCGACGTGGCGAGGCGAACCGGCCGCTGGCCCGGCGGGGTTGGGTGCGACTGGTCCTGGTGCTCGCGGCGATCGGCCTGTTCCTGTACGGGCTCACGCCGGACCGGGCCCACGCGGCCACCGCGACGGCGGGCAGCGGGAGTTCGGCGGCGGCCGGCGGCTCGGCACCACCCGACCCCGGATCGGTGAAGCGGCTCTTCGACGAGATCGTGCCGAAGCTGCTCGCCGAGCACCGGATCCCCGGCGCGGCGGTCAGCGTGGTGGCCGGCGGCCGGCAGGTCTTCGCCGGCGGCTACGGCGTCTCCGACGTGCCCGGGCACAAGGCCGTCGACCCCGACCGGACCGCGTTCTTCACGGGCTCCGACGCCAAGGTGTTCACCGCCGTCGCCGTCCTCCAGCAGGTCCGGGCCGGGAAGTTGGACCTGCACGCGGACGTCAACACCTACCTGAGCACGTTCAAGGTCAGGGACAGCTACCCGGGACACCCGGTCACCGTCGAGAACCTGCTGACCCACACCGGCGGCTTCGACGACACCTTCATGGGGCTGGCCCAGGCCGGGCCGCAGCACGTCGGGAGCCTCGGCGACGCGCTGGCCGCCCACCAGCCGGACCGGGTCCGGGCGCCGGGGGTGGTCGCCGCGTACGACAACTACGGTGTCGCGCTGGCCGGTTACCTGGTCGAGGTGGTCTCCGGACAGCCCTTCGACCAGTACGTCGCGCAGCACGTGCTGCAGCCGCTCGGGATGGAGCGCACCACCTTCACCCAGCCCCACCCGGCCGCCGTCGACGCCGAACTCGCCCACGGCTACCGGCCCGAGGGCGACGGCCAGACCGAGACCGAGGGGCTGTACGGGCCGCTCACCCCGACCGGCGCGGCCGCCGTCACCACCGTCACCGACATGGGACGGCTGATGCTGGCCCTGCTGAACGGCGGCTCCCTGGAGGGCCGTCCGGTCCTGGACCGGGACGGCACCGCGCAGCTGCTCGCCCGGCACTTCGGGCCCGACCGGCGGATGCCCGGGATGGCCTACCTGCTCGAACAGCGCGACCGCAACGGGCAGCAGCTGCTGGTCAAGGACGGCGACGTGCCCGGCTTCCACAGCAACCTGGCGCTGCTGCCGGAGCGGGGGGTCGGACTGTACGTGACCGTCAACGGGGACGGCGAGGACTCCACCGGCGGGTGGGCGACCCAGCAGGTGCTCAACGCCTTCGTGGACCGGTTCTACCCGGCTCCGGCCGCTGCCGCCCCGGCGGTGGTGGGCGGGGACCTGGGGAAGTTCACCGGGGACTACCGGTCGACCCGGGTCAGCCAGTCCAACCTGACCAGGGCGTCGGCGCTGATGGGGTCCGTGCACGTGGCGGCGCGGGGCGCTGAGCTCGTCGTGAGCGGGCCGGTCGTCCGGGACCCGCAGGCGGGCGAGACCCGGTGGCAGCAGGTGGAACCGGGGCTCTTCCAGCAGGTGGGCGGGAGCGCCCGGATCGCCTTCGAGCTGAACGGCGACGGGGACGTGGTCTCGATGCTGACGGACGGCGACCCGACCGTCGCGTACCAGCCGCTGGCCTGGTACCAGGCCCCGGAACTGCACCAGCGGGTGGCGCTCGGGAGCCTGGTGGTGCTGGGTCTCACGGTGATCGGGTGGCTGGTCGCCGCGGTGGTGCGGTCGGTGCGGGGCAAGGGGCGGGCCGGGGCGCCGGCGGCCCGGCTGCTGGGGTGGGTGACGGGACTGCTGCTGGTCGTGGCGACCGGGTGCTTCGCGCTGCTGACCTCGGACTCCAACGCCCTCAACCAGACGCTGTTCCTGGGGGATTCGCCGCTGCTGACGGTGGTGCCGGCGATGTACCTCGGGGCCCTGGGACTGACCCTGCTGACGGTGCTCTGCGCGGTCCTCGCCTGGGTGCGGGGCTGGTGGGGGGTGTTCGGTCGGCTGCACTACACGGTGCTGGCCGTGGCGGCGGTGCTGTTCCTGGTGCTGGCCGGGGGCTACGACCTCATCGGGACCGGGCACGTGGCGGGCTCCTTGGATCTGATCGGGTGAGGCGGGGCGGGGCGGACGGAAGGGGACGGCCACGGCCCCCGGCGGCGACGCCGGGGGCCGTCGGGTGTCAGGCGACGATCTGCCAGGAGGTGGTGGGGACCGGCGGCCGGAGCGAGACGTCGTGCCAGCGGACGGTGCGGCGGGTGGACGGGGTCGCGGCGGCCGCCGCAGCGCGGGTGGCCCTGTGCTGGAGCAGGAGCACGGTGAGGGCGGCGATCTCCTCGGGGGTGAGGTCCTGGTCGGTGCAGAAGAGGACGGGGCGGAAGAGGTCGGTGCGGAAGAGGGCGGGGCGGTCGGTCACGGGAGCCTCCGGGTGGGGGAACCCCGACGGCCCCGACGCGGGGCGTCGGGGCCGTCGAGGGGGGGTCGTCGGATCAGGCGTGCTTGACCAGGAGGAGACGGTGCATGGGGGTGTCGAGCAGGGCGACGCGGCGCAGCCCGGCGTCGGCGAGCCACTGGTCGTAGTCCTGGACGGTGAAGGCGTCGCCGCCGCCGGTGGCGAGCATGGAGGCGGCGAAGAGGCGGAAGAAGCGGTTCTGGGTGTTCCCGTCGGTGCTGTCCTCGTCGACGATGTGGTCGGCGATGGCGATGACGCCGTCCTCGGTGAGGGACTTGGCGGAGCGGAGGAGGAGCTCGCGGGCCGACTCGGGGGTCTGGAGGTGGAAGATGTTGACGAAGAGGGCAACGTCGACGCCGGTGCCCCAGTCGTCGGACCAGAAGTCGGCGATCTCCGGGTTGAAGCGGTCGGCGACACCGAGGCGGTGGGCCTGGGCGTTGGCGATCGGGACGATCCGCTCGGCGTCCAGGGCCCGGGCGTTGAGGCCGCTGAACTCCTGGAGCAGCAGCTGGCTGTAGATGCCGGTGCCGCAGCCGACGTCGAGCAGGGTGCGGCCGGCGCCGTCGGTCCAGCCCTGCTCGCGCAGGGCGTCGGCGAGGGTGGCGGCGATCGGCGGGGCCCAGAAGTTGATGCCGCGGACGAGGGAGGTGTAGTCCTCCTCGGAGATCTGGTTGAGCTGCTGCGAGCCCTCGGAGTTGCGGGCGCCGGAGCGGACGTTGCCGGCCAGGTTGCGCCAGGCGCCCCAGGCGACGTTGCGGTCGTGCCGGATCTTGCCGACCAGGCTGTACAGGCCCTCGGGGGCGAAGACGTCGTGCATCTCCGGTGGCAGGGTGTAGACGGCCTGGCCGTCCGCCGCGCGGCTGCGCTCGACCACGTCGTAGGCGGCCAGGCCGTCCAGCAGGACGCGGGTGGCGCGCAGGTCGGTGCCGAGCCGGCTGGAGAGCTCCCCGGCGGTGGCCGGGGCGGCGATCAGGGCGGTGAAGGCGCCGAGGTCGTGGGCGGCCTCGATGACGCCGGTGGCCCAGATGCCGATGAGGTGCTCGTACATCCGGTGGGCGGCGTTGACGCCGGTGCCGCGGCCGGGGAGCAGCTCGGTGTCGACGAGCGGGGTGTGGTTGTCGAAGGTGCGCACGGCGGGGATGGTCATGGTCGTTTCTCCTAGTCGAGGTGGACGGTGCGTCTGGTGCGTCTGGTCACAGGACGATTCCGCCGTCGATCTGCAGGACCGAACCGGTGAGGTAGGCGGACTGGGGGCCCGCCAGGAAGGCGACCGATTCGGCCACCTCGTCCGCCGTGCCGAAGCGGCCGAGCGGGATGTGCTTGAGGGCGTCGGTGCGTTGGGCGTCGGTGAGCACCGAGGTCATGTCGGTCTCGATCATGCCGGGGGCGACCGCGTTGACCCGGACCCCGTAGCGGCCGACCTCCTTGGCCAGCGCCCGGGTGAGCGCGATGATCCCGGCCTTGGAGGCCGCGTAGTTGCTCTGGCCGGGGTTGCCGTAGACGCCGGAGACGGAGCTGAGGGTGATGATCGAGCCGGCGCGGCGCTTGACCATCGGGAAGGCCACCGCGCGGCAGAGGTTCGCGGTGCCGGTCAGGTTGGTGTCGGTGACGGACCGCCAGTCGTCGTCGGACATCAGGAGGAGCGGCTTGTCGCGGGTGATTCCGGCACTCGCGACGGCGACGGTGATCGGGCCGAGCTCCTCCTCGGTGCGGGTGACCCAGGCGCGGACGGCGGCGGCGTCGGTGACGTCGACCTTCTCGGCCAAGGCGGCGACGCCGAGGGCGTCGAGTTCCTTGGTTAGGACGTCGGCGGCCTGCCGGTCGGACTGGTAGCAGAAGCTGATCGGGTGCCCCTCGGCGGCGAGCCGCAGGGCGGCGGCCTTGCCGATGCCGCGGGAGCCGCCGCTGATCAGGACGGTGCCGGGAGTGCTCATCGGTCACCGCCGGTGAGGCGCAGGACGGCGCAGGCGGCCAGGCCCTGGTGGTCGAGCGAGGCGATCACGGCGAGGCGGCCGGCGGCCGCGGGATCCTGCTCGGCCAGGGACAGGACGGTGGTGAGGGAGAAGACGGTCGCGGCGGATCCGGTGTCGCCGAGCAGGTCGGGGACCCGGTCGACGGCCTCGGAGCCGACCAGCTCGGCGAGCCGGTCGCGGGCCGGCTGCCCGGTGACGGCCGCGGCCCAGACCTGGTCGGCGGTCGCGTCGGCCTGGGCGAGGGCGTCGAGGACGGTGGCGGCCAGCGCCGCCTGCGGGTCGTCGTCGACGTCCAACCGGACGTCCAGGGACAGCAGTTCGGCCAGCACCCGGCGGCCGGGCGGCAGGGTCCGCCCGGTCTCCACCAGCAGGACGGCGCTGCCCTCGCCGCTGGGCCGGTCGTTCTCCCCGGCCAGCCACTCGCGGGTCTCGGACTGCTCCTCCACCGCGCCGACCAGGGCGCGTTCGGCGCGGCCGGCCGCCAGCAGGCGGCGGGCGTAGCCGAGGGCGAGCAGGCCGCCCGCGGCGCCGCCGGCCAGGGTGGTGTTGGGGCCCTTGAGGTCGAAGCGGATGGCGGTGGCCGCGGCCGGGCCGTTCATCAGCACGTTCGGCATCAGCTGGGCGGGCACGTCGTAGGGCTTGTCGCCCTCGAAGGAGGCCCGGCTGAACCCGGCGGCGCTGTGGGCGCTGCCGAGGGTGGTGCCGAGGACGAGGGCGGTGCCGCCGCCGGTGGCGATCGGGCTCTGCGCGGCCTCGGCCTCGCCGAGCAGTTCGCGGACGGCGGTGACGGCCAGGCCGGTGGCCCGGTCGAAGGTGCGGGTGCCGGCCTTGCCGAGCACCTTGCGGGTCTCGAAGTCGGGTACCTGGTGGGCCGGTTCCCCCCGGCCGACCCCGGCCGCGAACGCGTCGCGGCCGAGGCCGAAGGGGGAGACCGCGGACCATGCGGTGATCAGCGGCCGGTCCCGATGGATCGTGGTCGAGCTCGTGCGCTCGCTCATCGGCTGGGCTCCTCCTCGTGGCGCCCCAGGACGACGGAGGCGTTGTTGCCGCCGAAGGCCAGTCCGTTGTTGACCACCACCCGGAGGTCCGCGGGGACGGAGTGGTTGGGTACGCAGTCGATCTGGCACTGGGGGTCGGTGGTGCGGTGGTTGACGGTGGGCGGGACGAAGCCGTGGGCCAGCGCGAGCGCCGAGGCGGCCGCGCCGAGCGCGCTCGCCGCGCCCATCGAGTGGCCGAGCATCGCCTTGAGGGCGACGGTGCGCGGCGGGGTGTCGCCGAAGACCTCGCGGATCGCGCGGGTCTCGGTGATGTCGTTGGTGGGGGTGCCGGTGCCGTGGGCGGAGACCAGGTCCACCTCGGCCGCCTTGACCCCGGCGTCGTTGAGCGCCAGTTCCATGCAGCGGGCGACGCTCGACTGGTCGGGGGCGGTGGGGTGGTGGGCGTCGCAGTTGAGCCCGTAGCCGAGCAGCTCGGCGTAGATCCGGGCGCCGCGGCGCCGGGCCGAGTCGAGGGTCTCCAGGACGAGGACCCCCGCGCCCTCGGCCGTGAGGAGCCCCTCGCGGTCGGCGTCGAACGGACGGCAGTAGTCGGAGGAGACCAGGCCGAGCCGGCTGAACCCGGCGAAGGTGCGGCGGCAGATCGCGTCCGCGCCGCCGACGACGGCGATGTCCGCCTCGCCGGTGCGCACGGCGTCGAAGCCGTCGCCGATCGCGTAGTTCCCGGCCGCGCAGGCGGTGCCGAGGACGGCCGGGACGACCCGCGGGAGCCGCAGCTCCCGGGCGATCGCCAGGGCCAGCTGGTGGGCCGGCAGGCGGCCGGCCACCAGCTGGTCGACCGGGTGCTCCGGCCCGTTGGCGACCGACTCCGCGATCAGCTTGTCCAGTTCGGGCGCCTCGCCGTCGGTGGTGCCGATGGTGATCTGGGCGCGGAGCCCGGCGAGCTCCTGCTCGTCGAGCCCGGCGTCCCGGACGGCCATCCGGGCCGCCGCGACGGCGAACTGGGTGGCGCGGCCGAGCTCCTCGACCGGGAGGCGGTGGATCCACTGCTCCGGCTCGAAGCCGTTGACCTCGTGGCCGGAGGTGCGCAGGAACCCGTCGGTGTCGAAGCTGGTGATCGGACCGGCACCGCAGCGGCCCTCGCGCAGGGCCGAGGTGAAGTCCTCGACCCCGTTGCCGATGCTCGACAGGACGCCGATGCCGGTCACCACCACGCGCTGCGGCGCGGTCATCGGGCGGTCGCCCGGGACAGGACCTCCAGCACGGCGCCCAGGTTGACCATGTTGGGCAGCTCCTCCTGCGGGATGGTGACGTGGAACTCCTTCTCCAGACGGGCGAGCACCTCGATGGCGTTCAGCGAGTCGGCGCCGTAGTGGTCGATGAAGTGGTCGGTGAGGGTCAGTTCGTCCAGCTCCAGGTCGAGGCAGTCGGCGACGATCTCGCGGACCTTGGACTCGTCGATGGCGACGGTGCTCATGGGGTGCTCCTCAGGTGGTGTCGGATCGGTGGTGCTCTGGTCGGGCGGTGTTCGGGGGTCAGGCGGTGGCGTCGATCAGGCTCTGCGGGCGCAGGTCGGTCCAGGTGCGCTCGATGTGGTCCAGCGCCTCCTGCCGGGTGCTCGCGCCCTTGACGGTCCGCCAGCCGGCCGGGACCTCGGCGAAGGCGGGCCAGAGGCTGTGCTGGTTCTCGTGGTTGGCGAGGACGAGGAAGGTGCCTTGCTCGTCGTCGAACGGGTTGCTCATGATTTCTCGGTCCTTTCGGAAATCCCGGAAATCGTCCGGTTCTCGGGCGCAGTGCCCCCGGGATGGAATTTCCGGGGCGGCCACCGGTATTTCGGTGCGGTGTTTCAGGATTCCTTGCGGAGGACGGCGGAGAGGGTTTTTCCGATGGATTCGGCCGGCGCCGGTTCGAGCATCGAGTCGTGGTCGCTGTCGACCGGGTGCCGGAGGATCCGGCCGGTCACGTGGGCCTGCCAGGACTCCTCGTCCGGGTCGCCCGGGGCCCGGCCCCGGGTGGCCGCGAACAGGAGGAGGTCCCCCTGGAAGCGGCCGGGGCGGTGGGCCTCGCCCAGTGCGCTGTGGGTGCGGATCACCCCGAGCAGTCGGACCAGCTCGGTCTCGTCCAGCTCCGCGAGCGCGTTGCCGGCCTCGGCCAGGCGCCGGCGTGCGGTGCCGGGGTCGAGCGGGCCGTCGCCGGGGAGGCCGGCCCGTTCGAGCAGTTCGGCGAGGACGGCCCGGTCGTCCGGCAGCTCCTCGGCCGGCGCGCCGGTCCCGGGGTAGCCGTCCAGGTCGGCGAGCAGTTCGACCTGCTCGCCGCGGGCCTGCAGCTGGACCGCGATCTCGTGGGCGACGAGCCCTCCGAACGACCAGCCGAGAATACGATAGGGCCCCACCGGCTGGATTTCCAGCATTTCGCCGAGATATTTTCCGGCGATTTCCCGGACGGACTCCGGGGTCTTTTCCGGGGAGCGTACCCCACCGGTCTGGAAAGCGTACACGGGAATGTCCGTGTCAATTTCCGCGGCGAGCGTCAGGAAAGGCCAGCCGAGCCCGACCGCGCCGTGCACGCAGAACAGCGGGCGGCTGCCGCCGGTCGGCCGGACGGCCAGGACGGGCGCGAACGGGTCCTCGGGCGCACCGGTGCCGTCGGCCGTGCCGGTCACCAGGGCCAGGCCGGCCACGGTGCGGTGGGCGAAGACGTCGGCGGGGGTGAGCGAGAGCCCGGCCGCGCGGGCGCGGCTGACCAGTTGGATCGATTTCAGGCTGTCGCCGCCCAGCTCGAAGAAGCCGTCCTCGGCCCCGACCCGGTCCAGGCCGAGCACCTCGGCGAAGACCCGGGCGAGGGCGCGTTCGACCGGTCCGTCGGGCGCGCGGCCGTCCGAGCGGGCCACCGCCCGGTCGTCGGCCGCGGGCGCGGGCAGCGCCTTGCGGTCCACCTTGCCGTTCGGGGTGAGCGGCAGGGCGTCCAGCTGGACGTAGGCGGCCGGGAGCATGTACTCCGGCAGCGCGGCGGCCAAGTGGGCCCGTAGCGCCGCCGGTTCGGGCCGTTCCGGGCCGGCCGGCACCACGTGGGCGACCAGCCGGCGGACACCGGGCGGGTCCTCCCGGTCGGTCACCGAAGCCCGTTCGACCAGCGGATGGTCCGTCAGCACGGCCTCGATCTCGCCGAGTTCGATCCGGAAGCCGCGGATCTTCACCTGGTGGTCGACCCGGCCGAGGTAGTCGAGCGAGCCGTCCGGCCGCCAGCGGGCGAGGTCCCCGGTGCGGTACATCCGGGAGCCGGGCGGGCCGTACGGGTCGGCGGTGAAGCGTTCGGCGGTCAGGCCGGGGCGGTCCAGGTAGCCGCGGGCGAGGCCGGTGCCGGCCAGGTACAGCTCGCCGACCACCCCCGGTGGTACCGGGCGCAGCGCGGCGTCCAGCAGCCGGGCCTGGTTGCCGGCCAGCGCGCGGCCGATCGGCGGGGTGCCGGTGTGGTCGGGCGGCAGGTCGACGCCGAGCGAGTAGATCGTGGTCTCGGTCGGGCCGTACAGGTTGCTGACCTTCGCCGCGGCGCCGGTCAGCGCGGCGGCCAGGGCCGGGCTGAGGGCCTCGCCGCCGGTGAGCACGTGCACCCGGGCGAGCGATTCGGGCCGGGCGGTGACCAGGGCGTGCCACAGCGTCGGGGTGGCCTGCATGACGTCCGCCCCGGTGGCCAGGGCGAGGTCGGCGAGCAGCTCCGGGTCGCGGACGGTGTCGTGCGGGGCGAGCACCAGCCGGGCGCCGCCGAGCAGCGGGCCGAACAGTTCCAGGTTGGCGATGTCGAACCCGAAGGTGGTGACCGCCAGCAGGGTCCGTCCGGGGGCCAGGGCGACCCGTTCGGTGAGGTCCAGCAGGTGGTTGACCAGGGCGCCGCGCGGCACCACGACGCCCTTGGGGCGGCCGGTGGAGCCCGAGGTGTAGATGACGTACCCGCCGTGCTCGGGCCGTACCGGGCCGGCCAGTTCGGCCGGGCGCAGGTGCTCGGAGGGCTGCTCGTCGACCCGGGCGCGGGTGGCCGGGTCGTCCAGCAGCAGCAGCCGGCCGGCCTCCAGGCCGGGGACGGCGGCGGCCACCGCGGCGGTGCTGAGGGTCAGCACCGGCTGGGCGTCCTTGAGCATCCCGGCGATCCGGTCGGCCGGGTAGGAGGGGTCGATCGGCAGGTAGACGGCGCCGCTCTTGACCGTCGCGAGCGCGGCGACCACCAGGTCGACCGAGCGCGGCAGTGCGATCGCCACCAGCCGGTCCGGCTCCGCGCCCTGGGCGACCAGGGTGCGGGCGAGCCGGTTGGCCCGCCGGTGCAGCTCGGCGAAGTCGAGCTCCAGGCCGGCGAATTCGAGCGCGACCGCGTCCGGGTGGGCGTCCGCGGTGGCCTCCAGCAGGGCGGCCAGCGGCTGGCCGTCGCCGCGGGCGGCGGCGCCGTCGCCGAGGGCGAGCAGCTCCTCCCGCTCGCCGGGCAGCAGCACCGGGGCGGTGCCGATCGGCTTGTCCGGCCGGTCGACCAGCACGCCCAGCAGGTGCACCAGCCGGTCGGCCAGCCGCTGGGCGCCGGCCGCGCCGAACAGGTCGGTGCTGTACTCCAGCCGCCCTTCCAGGCCGCCGGGGCCGTCCGGGCCGCTGAGCTCCGCGAGTTCGAAGCAGAGGTCGAGCCGGGCCACGCCGAGCTCGGCCGCGCCCGCCTCGGCGGTGACGCCGGGCAGCTCCAGCCGGGCGGCGGCGTTGTTGTGCAGGGCCAGCAGGGTCTGGAACAGCGGGTTGCGGCCGTGGGCGCGCTCGGGGCCGAGGGCGTCGACCAGCTTCTCGAACGGCAGGTCCTGGTGGGCGTAAGCGGCCAGGTCGACGGCCTTCACCCGGTCCAGCAGCTCGCGGAAGGTCGGGTCGCCGGACAGGTCGGTGCGCAGCACCAGGGTGTTGACGAACATGCCGACCAGGTCGTCCAGGGCGTCGTCGGTGCGGCCCGCGATCGGGGTGCCGAGCGGGATGTCCTCGCCCGCGCCGAGCTTGCCGTACAGCGTGGCCAGCGCGGCCTGGAGCACCATGAACAGGCTCGCCCCGCTCTGCCGGGCCAGGGCGAGGGCCCGGTGGTGCAGTGCGGCGGGGACGGCGAAGCGGACGGCGGCGCCGCGGTAGCCGGCGGTGACCCGGCGGGCGCTCTCCACCGGCAGCTGGAGCTCCTCCGGCAGCCCGGCCAACTGCTCCTTCCAGTAGGTGGTCTGGCGGGTGAGGAGGGACTCCTCGTCGTCCTCCGCGCCGAGCAGTTCGCGCTGCCAGAGCGCGTAGTCGGCGTACTGCACCGGCAGCGGCGTCCAGGCGGGCGCGCGGCCGGCCAGCCGGGCGGCGTAGGCGGTGGAGAGGTCGCGGGCGAGCGGCCCGTTGGACCAGCCGTCCCCGGCGATGTGGTGGATCACCACGACCAGCAGGTGGTCCTCGGGGCCGGCCGCGAGCAGGGTGGCCCGGATCGGCGGCCGGTGCGCCAGGTCGAAGGTTCCGGTGGCGAACTCCGCTGCTGCCTCGGTGAGTTCGGCCTCGGACCGGTCGCCGAGGGGCAGCTCGCGGACGGGCAGCTCGACGGCGGCCCGCTCGACCGGGAGGACCAGCTGGTACGGCAGGCCGTCGCGGTCCGGGAAGACGGTGCGCAGGCTCTCGTGCCGGCCGACCACGTCGGTCAGCGCGGCGGCCAGCGCGGCGCGGTCCAGCGGGCCGCGCAGCCGCAGCGTCCACGGCAGGTTGTAGGTGGCGGAGGGGCCCTCCAGCCGGTCCAGGAACCAGAGCCGCTGCTGGGCGTACGACAGCGGCAGCCGGTCAGGTCGGGCCCCGGCGGTCAGCGCGGGACGGACGGCGTCCTGGGTGAGCCGGCCGGCCAGGGCGGCCACGGTGGGCGCCTCGAAGACGGTGCGCAGCGCCAGTTCGGCGCCGAGCAGCGTACGCACCCGGCTGACCAGCCGGGTGGCCAGCAGCGAGTGGCCGCCGAGCTGGAAGAAGTCCTCGTCGATGCCGACCGCGGGCCGGTCGAGCACCTCGGCGAAGGCGGCGCAGAGCACCTCCTCCTGCGGGGTGCGCGGGCCGCGGCCGGTCGCGGTGGTGAGGTCGACCTCGGGCAGCGCCTTGCGGTCCACCTTGCCGTTGGGGGTCAGCGGCAGGGCGTCCAGCACCACCAGGGCGGAGGGCACCATGTACTCGGGCAGCAGCGCGGCGGCCGCGGCCCGGCAGCGGGCCGGGTCGACCGGGCCGGTCAGGTAGCCGACCAGCCGGGCGTCGCCGGCCCCGCCGCGGCGGACCACCACCACGGCGTCGCCGACCTGCTCGATCGAGCGCAGCGCGGCCTCGACCTCGCCGGGCTCGATCCGGTGGCCGCGGATCTTGACCTGGTGGTCGACCCGCTCCAGGAACTCCAGCTGGCCGTCCGGCCGCCGGATCACCCGGTCGCCGGTGCGGTACATCCGGGCGCCCGGCAGCGGGCTGAACGGGTCGGCGACGAACACCGCGGCGGTGCGGCCGGGCTGGTCGAGGTAGCCGCGGCCGACGCCGCGCCCGCCCACGTACAGCTCGCCGGGGACGCCGTCCGGGACGGGGCGCAGCGCGTCGTCCAGGACGTACAGTCCGGTGCCGCGCACGGCGCGGCCGATCGGGGCGCGCACCGAGTCCAGCTCGGCCGGGGAGCCGATCACGGCGTGGGTGACGTCGTCCGAGCACTCGGTCGGCCCGTACGCGTTGACCAGCGGGATCGCCGGGTAGCGGGCGAACCAGCGGTGCGCCAGGTCGGCGGGCAGCGCCTCGCCGGTGACGACCAGCTTGCGCAGCCCGTCCAGGACGGGCGGCTCGGCGCCGTCGTCCCAGCTGTCCAGGGCGGTGCGCAGCAGCGAGGGGACGACCTCCAGCACGGTGACGCCCTCGGGGGCGACCAGGCCGAACAGGGCCTGCGGGTCGGCGGCGAGGTCGCGGCCGGTGACCCGCAACCGCCCGCCGACGACCAGCGCGGCGAGCATCTGCCAGACCGAGATGTCGAAGGTGACCGGGGCGTTGTGGACCAGCACGGTGTCCCCGTCCAGCTCCAGGTCGGCGACCTTGGCGAGCAGGTGGTTGACCATGCCCGCCCGGTGCACCATGGCGCCCTTGGGGCGGCCGGTGGAGCCCGAGGTGAAGATGACGTACGCCAGGTCGTCGCCGGCCCCGCGCGGGGCGGGCAGCCGCTTGGCGGTCCCGGTGCCGGTGGCGAGGGCCGTGATGTCCAGCACCGGGACGTCCAGGCCGGCCGCGGCCAGCAGTTCGGCGGCCGCGGCGTGCTCGTCGGGGCCGACCAGCAGGGCGCCGATCCGGGCCTCGGCGGCCAGCACGGCGGCGCGCGCGACCGGCGCGGCGACGTCCAGCGGCAGCCAGGCCGCGCCCGCGCCGAGCACGCCGAGGACGGCGGTGACGAAGCCGCAGCCGGGCGGGGCCAGCACCCCGACCGGTCCGGTCGCGGCGCCCGCCCGGGCCAGGGCCCGGGACACGGCGCCGGCCCGGGTGGCCAGTTCGCGGTAGCCGAGCCGCTCGGTGCCGTCGGCGACGGCGACGGCGTCCGGGCGGGTCCGGGCGAACCGCTGCACCCGTGCCACCACGTCCGTCCACGGGTCGGTCTCGGCCGGCTCCGGGGCGGGGACGGCGAGCCGGGCGCGCTCGCCGGGCAGCAGCAGGTCCAGCCGCCCGAGCGGGCGGTCCGGCTCGGCCTGGGCGGTGCGCAGCACGTGCAGCAGCCGCTCGGCGACGAGGGCGGCCTCGGCCGGGGTGAACCGGGCGGTGTCGTAGCCGATCTGGAGGCGCAGCCGCTCGCCGGGCAGGGCCATCAGGCTGAGCGGGTAGTGGTTGGCGTCGCCGGCCCGGAGGCCGGTCAGCCGCAGTCCGGCGACCTCGCCGGCCAGCGCCTGCGGGTCGAGCGGGTAGTTCTCGAAGACCAGCACGCTGTCGAAGAGGTCGCCGACCCCGGCGTTGCGCTGGATGGTGTCGAGGCCGAGGTGCTGGTGCGGGAGCAGCAGCGACTGGCGGTCCTGGAGCGCGGACAGCAGCTCGGTGAAGCTCTGCGCCGGGTCGAGGTCGACCCGGACCGGCAGGGTGTTGATGAACAGGCCGACCATGCCCTCGACGCCGGGCAGCTCCGGCGGGCGGCCGGAGACGGTGCCGCCGAAGACGATGTCGCGCAGCCCGGTGAGGGTGCCCAGCACGGTCGCCCAGGCGCCCTGCACCACGGTGTTGACGGTCAGCCCGCGGGTGCGGGCCCAACCGGTGAGCGCGGCGAACTCCGGCGCGTCCAGCTCGACGGCGTGCTCGCCGGGCATGCCGGGCCGGCCGGGTTCGGCGGCGGCCGTGCCGGACAGCCGGGTGGGCTCGGTGAAGCCCTCCAGCGCGGCCGTCCAGGCCGCCTCGGCCGCCGCCCGGTCCTGCCGGGCCAGGTGGGCCAGGTAGGACTTGTACGGGGCGGGGCGGGGCAGCGAGACGCCGCCGTCGGCGTAGCAGGCGAACAGTTCGCGCACCACGACCGGCATGGACCAGCCGTCGAACAGGATCTGGTGGGAGGTCAGCACCAGCCGGTGCTCGCGCTCGCCCAGCCGCAGCAGGCTGAACCGCAGCAGCGGCGGGCGGGCCAGGTCGAAGGGGCGCAGCCGGTCGGCTTCGGCGAGCTCTTCGGCTGTTGCTCGCCCGCTCGCCTCCGGGCGCTCGGACCCGGTGCCGACACTCCTCGCTCCGGCACTCCCTCCTCCGTCGGTCGCCCGTCGCTCGTCGCTCTCGGCACCGGCGCGCCCTTCCGCTCGGGGCGGGGCCGAGGACGGCAGGCCGCGCAGGTCGACCTCGCGCCAGTCCAGCGCGACCTCGCGCGGTACGACCTGGACCGGGTCGCCGTTCTTGCGGTAGCGGAACGCGGCCCGCAGGTTGGGGTGCCGCTCCAGCAGGGCGGTGACCGCCCCGCGCAGCCGGGCCGGGTCCAGGTCGCCGGCCAGGTCCAGCACCAACTGCACGGTGTAGACGTCGAGTTCCTCGCGGTGGTACTGCGCGTGGAACATCAGTCCTTCCTGCAGCGGTGCCACCGGCAGGATGTCGCTCAGATTGGAGCTCCGTCCGGGGCGTCGCCCGGTGCGGGGCTCGGCCGAGGCCGTGGTCACAGCTCGTCCCCCCAGTCGTCCATCTCGTCCTCGAATTCGTCGATCTCGTCCTGGCTGAGTGCCACCAGGTCGAGGTCGGACGGCGTCCAGCCGCCCGCGCCGGGTTCCCGGGTGTGTCGCACCAGGGCCCGCAGGGCGGTGAACCAGCCGTCGGCCACGGCCTCGGCGTCGGCCTGCGCCAGGGCCCGGCCGGCCCAGGTCCAGCGGGCGTTCAGCCGCGGTCCGTCCGCGCCGTCCTCGGTCACCGCGTTGACGTCCAGGACGTGCGGCAGCGGCATCCCCGGGTCGGACCCGGCGGCCAGTGCGGCGGACCGCTCGGTCAGCGACCAGTCCTCGTCGGTGGGCGCGGGCAGCCGGCCCAGGTAGTTGAAGCCGAGCTGCGGCCGGGCGGCGCCGGACAGCTCCGCGGTGCCCGCTCCGTCCGGGCCGTGCTCGGCCAGGTACCGCAGCAGGCCCCAGCCGAGCCCGTGTCCGGGCACCATCCGCAGGTGCTCCTTGACCAGCTTGAGGCTGTGTCCGGCGGCCGGACCGCCGGCCAGCGCCTCCGCCAGGTCCACCGGGCCCGGGTCGAGCCGCAGCGGGTAGGCGGTGGTGAACCAGCCGACCGTGCGGGACAGATCCACGCCGGGGGCGAACTCCTCGCGCCCGTGGCCTTCCAGCTCCACCGGGACGGCGCCCTCGGGCCGTCCGGTGCGCCGCCGCCAGTCGGCGACGGCCAGTGCCAGGGCGGTCAGCAGCACGTCGTTCACCTCGGCGTGGAACGCCCCGGTGACCTCGGTGAGCAGTGCCGCCGTGGTGTCGGTGTCCAGGACGCGGTGCAGCGTCCGGGCGGTGGCGACGGTGTCCACCGCCGGGTCGGCGGCCCGGTGGCCGAGCGGGGCCTGCCCGCCGGCCGACTCGGCGCGCCACCAGTCGAGTTGGGCGCGCAGCTCGGGCGTGCCCGCGGTCCGCTCCAGCAGCGCGGACCAGTGCCGCAGCGAGGTGCCGACCGGCTGCAGCCGGACCGGCTCGCCGGCCCGTACGGCCGCGTGGGCGCGGGCCAGGTCGGGCAGCAGCACCCGCCAGGACACCCCGTCGACCACCAGGTGGTGCAGGGTGAGCAGCAGCTCGCCGCCGGCCGGGTGCCAGAGCGCCCGGACCATCCCGCCCTCGTACGGTGCCAGCCGCTCGCGGTTGGCGACCGCCTCGGCGGGCCAGTCGGCGGCCGGGCCGTCCAGGACGGACAGCAGCGTGCCCGCGTCGACCGTGCCGGGCTCGCCGATCAGCAGCGACCAGTCCGGCAGCAGCCGCATCCGCAGCCCGTCGTGGTGGTCCAGCAGGGCCTGGAGGGCCGCGGTGAGCGACTCCCGGGTGGCGTCGGCCGGGGTGCGGACCAGCACGGCCTGGTGGAAGCCGTCCACCGGCCCGCCGAGTTCGCGCAGCCAGTGCCCGATCGGCAGCTGGCCCAGCGGGCCGACGCCGTCCTCGGTGCCGACCGTGGCGACCGCCTCCGGGCCCTCGCCGTCGCGGGCCACCACGGCCAGCGCCGCCGGGGTCCGGTGGGTGAAGACGTCCTGCGCGGTGACCACCAGCCCGGCCGCGCGGGCCCGGCTGACCAGCTGGATGGAGACGATGCTGTCGCCGCCCAGGTCGAAGAACCCGTCGTCGGCGCCGACCTCGGGCAGTCCGAGCACCTCGGCGAAGACCGCGCAGAACGCGGCCTCCCGGGCGCCGGCCGGGGCCCGGCCGGTGGAGGCGGAGGCGTAGTCGGGCGCGGGCAGTGCCCGGCGGTCCAGCTTGCCGTTGCCGGTCAGCGGCAGGGTCTCCAGCGGGACGAACGCGGAGGGCACCAGGTAGTCGGGCAGTTCCGCGGCGAGCGCGGCCCGCAGCTCGCCGACCGGCAGGCCGGCCGGGGTCACGTAGGCGACCAGCCGCTTGTCGCCGGGGCGGTCCTCGCGGACGATCGCGGCGGCCTGCTCGACGCCGGGCCGCGCGAGCAGCGCGGTCTCGATCTCGCCGAGCTCGATCCGGAAGCCGCGCAGCTTGACCTGCTCGTCGACCCGGCCGACGTAGTCCAGCTGGCCGTCGGCCGTCCAGCGGACCAGGTCCCCGGTGCGGTACATCCGGTCGTTCGGGTCGCCGTACGCGCCGGCGTACGGGTCGGCGGTGAAGCGCTGGGCGGTGAGCTCGGGCCGGTGCAGGTAGCCCAGGGCCACCCCGGCGCCGGCCACGTACAGCTCGCCGATCACGCCCGGCGGGACCGGCCGCAGGGCCTCGTCCAGCACGTACACCCGGGCGCCGGCCAGCGGTCGGCCGATCGGCGGCTTGACCGCGCCGGCCAGCGGCTCGCTGACGGTGGCGCAGACCGTGGTCTCGGTCGGGCCGTACGCGTTGAGCATCCGCCGGCCCGCGGACCAGCGCTCGACCAGCTCGGGCGGGCAGGCCTCGCCGGCCGTGATCAGGGTCAGCCCCTCGGGCATCGGCAGCCGGGCGGGCCAGGCGGCGAGCACCGTCGGCGGCAGGCAGACCACCTCGATGCCGGCCGCCCTGACCAGCTCGGCGAGCGGCTCGCCGGGCGCCCGGTCGGCCTCCGCGGCCAGCACCAGGACGGCGCCGTTCAGCAGCGCGGTGAGCAGCTCCCAGGCCGCGGCGTCGAAGCTGAACGAGGCGAACTGGAGCAGCCGGGTGCCCTCGCCGACGCCGAAGCGGTCGTGCTCGGCGGCCAGCGCGGCCACCGCCCGGTGCGGCACCAGCACGCCCTTGGGGCGGCCGGTGGAGCCCGAGGTGTAGATCACGTACGCCGGGTGGTCCGGCCCCAGCGGGGTGGTCCGTTCGGCGTCCGTCGGGTCGTGCGCGGGGGCGGCGGCGATCGCGGCGGCGGTCGCCGGGTCGTCCAGCAGCAGCAGCGGTGCGTCCTGCCGCTCCGGCAGCCGTCCGGCCACCGAGCCGTGGCCGATGACGGCCAGCGGGGCGGAGTCGGTCAGCAGGTAGGCGATCCGCTCGCGCGGGTACGCCGGGTCGACCGGCAGGTAGGCCGCGCCCGTCTTGAGGACCGCGAGCACCGCGACGACCGCGTCGACCGTGCGCGGCAGCGCCAGGGCGACGATCCGTCCGGGGCCCGCGCCCAGGGCGATCAGGTGGTGGGCGAGCCGGTTGGCGCGCTCGTTGAGCTCCCCGTAGCCGACCTCGGCGCGCACGGCGCCGTCCTCGAACCAGCGCAGCGCGGGCCGGGCGGGCGCGCGGTGCGCCCGCTCCTGGAACAGCGCCGGGAGCTGGACCGCGCCGACGGTGGTCGGGGCGGCGGCCCCGCTCCAGGAGCCGAGCAGCCGCTCGCGCTCCTCGGGCAGCAGGGCGTCCACGCCGCTCAGCGGCCGGTCGGGCGCGCCGGCCAGCAGGCCGAGCAGGTGGGTCAGGCGGTCCGCCAGGCCCCGGGCCGTCCGCTCGGTGAACAGGTCGGTGCTGTACTCCAGGGTGCCGGTGAGGCCGTCCGGCTCGCCGGCGGCGCCGTGCCGCTCGACCAGCTCGAAGGCCAGGTCGAACTTGGCGGTGCCGTTGCCGACCGGGCTGACCTCGGCGGTGATCCCGGGCAGCTCGGGGCGGGCCCCGGCGTTGTTCTGGAAGGCGAGCATCACCTGGAAGAGCGGCTGGCGGGCCAGCGAGCGCCCGGCGCCGAGCCGGTCGACCAGCTTCTCGAAGGGCACGTCCTGGTGGGCCAGGGCGGCCAGCACGGTCTCCCGGGCCCGGCCGACCAGCTCCCGGAAGGTCGGGTCGCCGGACAGGTCGGTGCGCAGCACCAGGGTGTTGACGAAGAAGCCGACCAGGTCGTCCAGGGCGTCGTCGGTGCGTCCGGCGACCGGGGTGCCGAGCGGGATGTCGGTGCCGGCGCCGAGCTTGCCGAGCAGGACGGCCAGGGCCGCCTGCACCACCATGAACGGGCTGGCGCCGGTGGACCGGGCCAGCTCGGCCAGGGCGCGGTGCGCCCCGGCGTCCAGCCGCAGCGGCACGGTGGCGCCCCGGTAGCTGGGTACGGCCGGCCGCGGGAAGTCCGCCGGCAGCGCCAGCTCCTCCGGGAGCGCGGCCAGTTGGGTTGCCCAGTAGTCGAGCTGACGGTTCATCAGGCTCGTCGGGTCGTCCTGCTCGCCGAGCAGGCGGCGCTGCCAGAGGGTGTAGTCCGCGTACTGGACGGGCAGTTCGGCCCAGGCCGGGGTACGCCCGGCCAGCCGGGCGCGGTAGGCGGTCTGCAGGCCCTCGACCAGCGGGCGCACCGACCAGCCGTCGGCCGCGATGTGGTGCTGCACCAGCAGCAGCACGTGCTCCTGGACGCCGGTCTCGAACAGCACCGCGCGCAGCGGCGGTTCGACGGCCAGGTCGAAGGGCGCGCCGGCCCGGGCGGCCAGTTCGGCGTCCAGCTCCTCGGCCGGGCGGCCGGTGAACGGCACCACGGGCAGCTCGGGGCAGGCCTCGCCGACCGGCAGCACCAGCTGGTGCGGGCGTCCGTCCTCGGCGGGGAAGACGGTGCGCAGGCTCTCGTGCCGGGCGACCACGTCGGCCAGGGCCTCGGCGAGCGCCGCCCGCTCCAGCGGGCCGGTCAGCCGGACCGCGTGGGACAGGTGGTAGGTGGCGCCGGCCGCGTCCAACTGGCTGAGGAACCAGAGCCGTTGCTGCCCGGGGGAGAGCGGGATCCGCTCCGGCCGGGGGCCGGCGGTGAGCTCCTCCCGGGCCGGCGCGGCGCCGTCCAGGGCCAGGGCCAGGGCGGCCGGGGTGGGCGCCTCGAACAGGGTGCGGATCGGCAGTTCGACGCCGAGCCGGGCACGCAGCCCGGTGACCACCCGGCCGGCCAGCAGCGAGTGCCCGCCGAGCGCGAAGAAGTCCTCGTCGGCGCCGACCCCGTCCAGCTCCAGCACCTCGGCGAACAGCGCGCACAGCAGCGCCTCGCGCTCGGTGGCCGGGGCCCGCCGCTCGCCGCGCAGCGCCCCGAAGTCCGGGACGGGCAGGGCCTTGCGGTCCACCTTGCCGTTGGGGGTCAGCGGCAGCGCCGCCAGCGGCACCAGCGCCGCCGGGACCATGTAGTCGGGCAGCACCCGGGCGAGTTCGGTGCGGACGGCGGCCGGGTCGGCGCCGCCGGTCAGGTGGGCGACCAGCCGGGTGCCGCCGGAGGGGTCGCGGGCGACGGTGACCACCGCGTCGGCGACGCCGGGGACGGCGCGCAGCGCGGCCTCGACCTCGCCGGGCTCGATCCGGTGGCCGCGGATCTTGACCTGGTGGTCGACCCGCTCCAGGAACTCCAGCTGGCCGTCGCCGCGGTGCACCACCCGGTCGCCGGTGCGGTACATCCGGGAGCCGGGCGCGGCCGCGTACGGGTCGGCGACGAAGGCCCCGGCGGTGCGCCGGGGGTCGTTCAGGTAGCCGCGGCCGACGCCGCGCCCGCCCACGTACAGTTCGCCGGGCTGGCCGGCCGGGACGGGCTGGAGCGAGTCGCCGAGCACGTAGAGCCGGGTGTCGCGGACCGGGCGGCCGATCGGGGCGCGCACCGAGTCCAGCTCCGCGGGGGAGCCGATCAGGGCGTGGGTGACGTCGTCCGAGCACTCGGTCGGCCCGAAGGCGTTGACCAGCGGGATGCCGGGGCGCAGCGCGAACCAGCGGCGGGCCAGGTCGGCGGGCATCGCCTCGCCGGTGACCACCAGCCGGCGCAGCGCGGACAGCGCGGGCAGCGGGGCGCCGGCCTCCCAGGAGTCCAGGGCGGCGCGCAGCAGGGAGGGGACGACCTCCAGGACGGTGACGCCCTCGGCGTCGGCGAGCGCGAACAGGGCGCCGGGGTCGGCGGCGAGCTCGCGGGAGACCACCCGCAGCCGGCCGCCGGCGACCAGCGGGCTGAGCATCTGCCAGACCGAGATGTCGAAGGTGACCGGGGCGTTGTGCACCACGGTGTCGGCCTCGGACAGCTCCAGGTCGGCGTGCTTGGCGAGCAGGTGGTTGACCATGCCGTCGCGGTGCACCATGGCGCCCTTGGGGCGGCCGGTGGAGCCCGAGGTGTAGATGACGTAGGCCAGTTCGGCGGGGCCGCCGGCGGGTGCCAGCAGGTCCGCGTCCCGGGCGTCGTCGAGGGCGAGGACGGCGGGGCGCTGCGGCAGGGCGCCGAGCAGGGTGTCGGCGTACGGCCGCTGGTCCTCGCCGTGCAGCAGGACGGTGGCGCCCGCGGCCTCGACCAGCGCCGCGCCGCGGGCGGCCGGGGCCTGGACGTCCAGCGGGAGCCAGGCCGCGCCGGCGCCGAGCACGCCGAGGACGGCGGTGACGAAGCCGGTGCCGGGGGCGGCGGCGATCGCCACCAGCCGGTCCGGTCCGGCCCCGGCGGCGAGCAGCCGGCGGGAGAGGGCGCTGGCCCGGGCGACCAGCTCGGCGTAGTCGAGCCGGCCGGCGTCGTCCTGGACGGCGACGGCGCCGGGACGGGCCTGGGCGAGGGCGCGGATCCGGGGCAGCACGTCGGTGAACACCTCGGGCTGCTGCCGGTAGCTGTTCCACTCGACCAGGACGCGCTCGCGCTCGGCGGCGGGCAGCGCGGTGATCCGGCCGACCGGCAGCGCGGTGGAGACGGTGGCGAACGCCTCCAGGTACCCGAGCAGGGCGTCCCGGAAGAGGTCGAGGCGCTCCTGGGGGTAGCGGTCGGCGTCACCGTCGACGCGCAGCTCGCAGCCGTCCTCGCCGCTGTCCAGGAACAGGATCTGGAGGTCCGGGACGGGGCCGGTGGACAGGTTGCGGACCAGGGCGCGGCAGTCGCCGAGGGCGAACTCGCCACCGGTCTGCAGCACGTTGACGGTGGGGCCGAAGGTGCGGCCGGCGTCGCCGGTGAGTCCGAGCTCGCGGCGGATCGCGTCGTGCCGGTGGCGCTGGTGGCGCAGCGTGCCGCGCAGAGCCGTGGCGACCTGGGTGAGCAGGCCGTCGCGGCCGAGCGCGGGGTGGGCGGTGAGCGGCAGCGGCAGGAAGTTGGCGCGCATGCCGGGGACGGACTGGGCGAGCGGGGTGGTGCGGGCGGCGACCGGGAGGGTGAGCACGACCCGGTCGGTGCCGCAGAGTTGGGCGAGGCAGCCGGCGGTGGCGCCGATCAGCAGGGTCTGCCAGGTGACCCGCTCGGCCCAGGCGGTGTCCTGCAGCCTGGTGACGGTGGCGGCGGGGATCAGGCCGGTGCTGCGCAGGGTGTCGCGGGCGGGCGAGCCGAGGTGGCCGGAGAGCACGGTGGGTTCGATGCCGTCGGCCAGCCGCTCGGTCCAGTAGGCGCGGTCGCGCTGGTGGGCGGGGGAGGCGAGGTAGTCGCGCTCCTCGGCGAGCAGTTCGGCGAGGGTCGGGTCGAGGGCGGGTTCGGCGTCGGGCAGGTCGTACTCGGCGGCGAGGCGGCGGTAGACCAGGGCGCGGCTGAACCCGTCGACCAGGATGTGGTTGGCCCGGACGTACAGCCAGGCCAGTTCGGGGCCGATCAGGACGAGGGTGGCGGCGAAGGCGTCGGGGCCGAGGGTGGACGGACGGTGTCCCTCGGACTCCAGAAACGTTTCGGCAGCCGCGAGCGGGTCGGCCTCGCCGGTCAGGTCGAGCACCGGGAGGGGACGCTCCCGGGGCGGTTCGACGATCTGCACCGGCAGGCCGTCGCGCTCGGCGAAGCGCACCCGCAGGCACTCGGTGCGGTTCAGCACGCGCTGCCAGGCGGCCCGCAGCCGCTCGTGGTCCAGCGGGCCGGTCAGCTCCAGGAGGTCCGCCATGGTGAACACCGGGTTGCCCGGGTCGAGCTGCTGGGCGAACCACATCTCGCGCTGGGCGTCGGACAGCGGCAGTTCTCCGGGCCGCCCCGGTTCAGGAAAATCGGAAAATGGCGCGGCATGACGCATCGTCATCTTACCCCCGTGGCAATGGCGTTGGGCGGCGTGAGGCGGTCGACGGCGTCAAGCGCGTCGGCCCCGTAGATGTCGCGCACCCAGGCGCTCTGGTAAATGGTGTCGAGGTATCGGTCGCCCAGGTCCGGCGAGACGGCGACGGCGACCACGTCCTGGCCGAGGCGGTGCTCCGCCAGCCAGGCGGCCGCTCCGCTGACCACCGTCCCGGTGGAGCCGCCGAACAGGAAGCCGCCGCGGGCCAGTCGGTGGCAGGTGCGGACGGTGTCCAGTTCGGGCACGTGCACCACGTCGTCGACGAAGCTCTCGTCCAGCAGGGCCGGCCGGACGCCGGCGCCCAGGCCGGGGAGCATCCGCGGGCCGGGCTCGCCGCCGAAGGTGACCGAGCCGACGCTGTCCACCGCGACGATCCGGGTGTCCGGCCGGTGCTCCTTGAAGTAGCGGGCGCAGCCCATCAGCGTTCCGGTGGTCCCGGCGCCGATGAACAGCAGGTCCAGGTCCGGGAACTGGCGGTGGATCGAGGGCGCGGTGGTGCGGTAGTGGGCGCGCCAGTTGTCCGGGTTGGCGTGCTGGTTGAGCCAGACGTACCGCGGCGAGGAGGCGCACAGCTCGCGGACGAAGTCCAGTCGGGCACCGAGGAAGCCGGTCTCCGGCGACGGCTCGGTGATCATGTGGACTTTGCCGCCGAGTGTTTCGATGAGCTGACGGGTGGACAGGTTCGTCCGTGGGTCGACGACGCAGATGAACTGGTAGCCCCGGACGGAGGCGATCATGCTCAGCGCCATCCCCAGGTTCCCCGAGGAGGACTCCACCAGGACGGAGTCCCGGTTCAGCCGGCCGTCCCGTTCGGCCGCGTCGACCATGCTGAGGGCCGCCTTGAGCTTGACGGAGCCGGCGAAGTTGAAGCCCTCGCACTTGAGGTACAGCGGGTAGTCGAACATCGCCCGGAGGTCGACGAAGAGTTCGTCCTCGTTGAACTCCTGCGGCGTTCTGATGATGGGCATCGCCCGTTCCCCTTCGGTGTCAGGAGAGTGACGGGACGTCAGTCCCAGATGATGTCGTCGCCGTGCGCGGAGCCGGTGCCCGGGCCGGCCGGGCCGGTGGCGGTGCGGGCGGTGGTGGCGGTGGTGCTGGTCATGGTGAACCCCCGGTGGCGATGGAGCCGCGGGCCGTGGAATCGGCGGCGGCGGGAACGGCGTGGGCGGATGGGTGTGCTGCTGGGCCCGGTCCCCGTGCCGGACCGCCGGGAGGTCAGTCCCAGATGATGTCGTCGCCGTGCACGGAGCCGGTGCCCTTGGCGACCGGGGCGTGGGCGACCGGGGAGTCCCAGATGATGTCGTCGCCGTGCACGGAGGCGGAGGCGGTGGTCACGTGGACCGGGGCGGCCTTGGCGGCCGGGCCGTCCCAGATGATGTCGTCGCCGTGCACGGAGCCGACGCCCTTGGCGACCGGGGCGGCCACCGAGGTGGCGGCGCCGGCGACCGGCGCGGTGAGGGCGGCGCCGGCGACCAGCAGGCCGAGGACGGCGGCGGTGCGGGCGGCGACAATGGTGATGCTGCTCATGGTGAACCCCCGGTGGCAATGGAGCCGCGGGCCGTTAAATCGGCGGCGGCGAGACAGACGAAACGGATGAGTGCTGTGCCTGGTTCAATTCCCGCGGTGAATGACCGCGCGGGACCGGCTCTCGAATCCTGCGGGAGGGGGTTCCGGCCCCCTTCGGCATGACCAAGTCTGTCTCGCACACACGTTCCGTGCCACAGTTCTCCATGTCAGGGTCCTGCCCTGGCAGCACCCTGCAGAGCGCCCGCCCCGCGGGTCACTCCTCCAACAACGGCAGCCGGTCGTCGCTGAATTCGGTCGCCAGCCGCCATCCGCGCAGTTCAGGCGCGTCCCGCAGGCAACGGCGGGTGATCCGGTGAGCGGCGGAATCCGACTCTCCGGATTTCGGAGGGCCGAGAAAGAAGACCAGATCGGCACCGAGGGGGTCGATCTCGACGTAAACGTGCTCCAGTCCGTCGGCCGGCTCGGCGGCGTTCCGGAGCAGTTCGACGAGTTTGTCGGGCGTGACCTGTTCCGGTTCGACGATACCCCGAACCAGACGTCCGACAGTGATATACATGTCAAATCCTCTCGTGGGTGGACCCGCTCGAAGTCCGCAGGAAAGGGCCTGGGCCCGAACGGTGGGTGGTTGTGGGCAGGGTGTCGTAGCATGCCCCCGAGATCCGGCAATGACGTGGCGTCATCAGGTTCGCAATATCGGGGGGGCAGGCGGTGCTGTCAGTGTTAGGACTGGATCCCGACGCCGAGGCCGTGTACCGGACGGTGCTGGCCAGGCCTGAACTCGGAATCCCAGGAGTGGCACAGGACCTCGACTGGCCCGAACAGCGGGTCCGGGACGCCCTGGACGGACTGGCCCGGCTCACCCTGATCAGGCACTCCGAGCTGGAGCCCGGACACCTCCTCCTGGTCAACCCCGAGGTCAGCCTGGCCATGCTGATCGGCCGCCAGGAGGTCGAACTCGCCGAGCGGCAGCGCCAGATAGCGCACAGCCGGCTGGAGGCGGCCAAGCTGGTCGCCCAGTACGCCGAGAGCCGCAAGGGCGAACGGGGCCTGGGCGTCGAGCAGTTGGAGGGCGTCGACCAGATCCGGCTCCGACTGGAGGAGCTCTCGCACTCCTGCGCCAGCGAGATCATGGGCTTCGCGACCGGCGGCGGACAGTCGCCGGCCGCCCGAAGAGCCGGCCAGGTCGCCGACCAGGAGGTCTTCGACCGGGGCGTGCAGATGCGCAGCATCTACCTGGAGAGCGCCGCCAACGACGGCGGCACCATCGCCCACCTGGAGTGGCTCACCGAGCGGGGCGCCCGGGTGCGGATAGCGCCGTCGCTGCCGATGCGCCTGGTGATCTTCGACCGCAAGGTCGCGGTCGTCCCGACCGATCCGGACGACACCAGCGTGGGGGCCCTGGTGCTGTCCGGTCCGGGACTGGTCTCCGCGCTCTGCGCGCTGTTCGAGTACGTCTGGGAGAACGCCGCCCCGTACGGGAAGGCCCCGGCCAAGGGGGCCGAGGGCCTCAACCCGCAGGCGATGGCCGTGCTCAGCCTGCTCGCCCAGGGCCACACCGACGAGGTGGTGGCCCGCAAGCTCGGCGTCTCGGTGCGCACCTCGCGCCGGATCACCGCGGAACTGATGGCCGGGCTCGGCGGCCGCAGCCGCTTCCAGGCCGGGGTGATCGCCGGCGAGCGCGGCCTGCTCCAGGGCGGCGCGCCGCCGCGCGAGGGCGACTGAGGGCAGCTGCCCGGCGGCGCGCGGACGCGGCCGGCCGGTTCGCACGGGACGACTGCCGTCC